>DATAAF010000085.1:0-4979 GCA_036260255.1 Acidimicrobiales bacterium
CCCCCCCGCCGCCTCGCCCTCGGCCCCGTGGCGGCGGTGGCGGTGTCGTCCCTCGGCCTGCTCTTCGCCATCGGGTGGGTCATCGAGCCCGCCACCACGACCTTCGGCCTGCCGCTGGGCAGCACCTGGGCGGCCATCGGGGTCGACCTCCGGGCGGCATGGGAGGCGTTCGGCGAGGTGCGGGCACCCACGCCGGTGACGCGGGGCTTCGTGCTGGCCGCCGCCATCGGCGGATGGGTCGCCGCGTTCGCCGCCGACACCTTCGTCTTCCGGGCGCGCGCCCGCGTCGAAGCGGTCGTGCCGTCGTTCGTGCTGTTCCTCTTCGGCGCCCTCATCGGCGCCGACCGCCACCGCCTGGCCAGCACCGCCCTCTACCTCGTCGCCGTCCTGCTCTTCCTCGTATTGACGGACGCGTCCCGCCGGACCGGGTGGTCGTGGTTCGCCGGCCGTGCGGCCGACGGCGACCGGGCCCTGGTCCGGGGTGGCCTGGCCATGGCGCTGGCCGCCACCTGCGCCGCCGTCGCGCTCGGCCCCCGCCTCCCCGGGGCGCGCAGCGACGGGCTGGTCAACTGGCTCGACGGGCCCAACCGGCGGTCCTCGTCGCCCCGGGTCACGGTCAGCCCCCTGGTCGACATCAAGGGCCAGCTGGTGGACCAGAGCAACACCGAGGTGTTCTCCGTCCGCGCCTCGGACCCGGCCTACTGGCGGCTGACGTCGCTCGAGCGCTTCGACGGCTCCATCTGGTCCTCCAGCGGCAGCTTCCAGCCCGCTCGGCGGCGCCTCCCCGCCGGTGTCCCCACCCGGGCCCCGGCCCGCTCCGTCGTCCAGCACTTCGAGATCAAGGCCCTCTCGAGGATCTGGCTCCCGGCCGCCTACCGCCCCCAGACGTTCGACGGTCCCAGGGGAGTGCGCTTCGACCCCGACTCGTCCAGCCTCCTGACCGACGCCGACTCCTCGAACGGGCTGCGCTACTCGGTCGAGTCGGCTCGTCCCGACCTCGACGACGCCGAGCTGGCGGGGGCGCCGCCCGCCGTGCCCGAGTCGGTCCGTGTGCGGTACCTCGACCTGCCCGCCGACTTCCCCGAGTCGGTCATCCGCCAGGCCCGCCAGGTGACGGCCGCCGCAGGGCGGTCGCCGTTCCACACCGCCCGCGCCCTGCAGGACTGGTTCCGCACCAACTTCACCTACTCCCTCAACGTCCGCCCCGGTCACGGCGAGGAGGCCATCCTCCGGTTCCTCCGCGAGCGCCGGGGTTACTGCGAGCAGTTCGCCGGCACCTACGCGGCGATGGCCCGAGCCGTCGGGTTGCCGAGCCGGGTGGCGGTGGGCTTCACGGCGGGGACGCCGAACGGCGACGCCCTGCGGGTGACGGCCCGGGAGGCCCACGCCTGGCCCGAGGTGTACCTGGCCGGGTTCGGATGGGTCGCCTTCGAGCCCACGCCCGGCCGGGCCATCCCCGGTGGCGACGACTACACCGGCGTCGACGCCGCCACCGCGGCGGCCGCCGCGGCCGCCGCCGGCGAATCCCCAGCGCCGACCGCCGCCCCGCCGACGACCCTCTCGGAGGAGTCCGGCCCCACGACGCCCGAGCAGCAGGAGGACCCGACCCAGGCGGGGCCGGCCGCCGACGAGGGGTCGGGGCCCCCGCTCCCCGACCCGTGGGTGGTCGCCGCCGGCCTGGCCGCCCTCGCCTACCTCGGCGGGGTGCCGCTCGCCCGCCGCGCCCTCCGCCGCCGGCGCCGGGCGGCGGCGGCCACCCCGACCGACCGGGTGCTGGCGGCGTGGCAGGACGCCGAGGACGACCTGTCGGTCGCCGGTCTGGGAAGGCGGCCGGCAGAGACGGGCTCGGAGTACGCCCGCAGGCTCGCCAACGCCGGCGGCCCGATGTCGAGCGGGCGGGTCGCGGCGGGGATGGCGGAGCTGGCCGGGCACCGGTCGGCGGCCGCCTTCTCGCCCGCCGGGGTGGACGAGTCAACCGCCTCCCGGGCGGAGCAGGCCGCCGCGTCCGTGACCACCGCCCTCCGGTCGGAGGCCGGCGCCGCCCGGCGGACGCTGTGGGCCCTGAACCCCCGCCCCCTGGCGGACGCGGCGAGGGAGGGCGTCGGAGCGCGCTGGAAGCGGAGGGCGGCTACTCGCGCTTGAAGCGCTTGCGGAGCCGGCGGCCGGCGTCGCCCAGGCTCTCTCGCAGGTTGTGGGCCTTCATGTTGCCCGTCACCTGCTGCCAGCCGGCCCGCCCCATCTTGCGCAGGTTGCGCTCGAACACGATGGCCGACGCCAGCATGACGAGGAACCCGGCGAACCCGAGCAGGAGCGACGAGGCGAAGGCGACGATGAGGAGCAGGAACCCGCAGAAGAAGCCCGCCGCCGCCCACTTCAGGTTGCGCCCGGCATGGCGGTAGAGGGTCGTCTTCCCCACCTCGCGGGCGAACGCCGGGTCGCTCTCGTAGAACTGCTGCTCGATCTCGTGGAGAATTCGCTGCTCGTCCTCGGAAAGCGGCACGCCTCAGCCTCTCAACGTCCCCTTCGTCCTGCTTCGAGCATCTTCCCACAGGCCACCGGGAGTCAACAACGCGTCCCGGCCGGTTCTCCGGACGCCTGGGGGCCGGGCTCAATCACCCGGTCCCCATTGCTGGTCTCCTTGGCGGCGGAGCTTCAAACCTCCCCTGCCGACGAGCGACGCCGGCCCCACCGCCGCCTCCCCGAAGCGCGCCCTGACCCTGTCGACCGCCCCGGCCACGTCGTCCCGGCCGCCGCCGGGTGCGGCCTCGTCCAGGCTGAGCTGGCGCCCGGTCGTCGCCGCCAGGTTGGAGGCGCTCAGGCCCAGCAGGCGCACCCCGGGCGACACGTCGACGGCGTCGAGCAGGGCCAGGCCGACCGTCGCCAGCCCGGGCCCGGTGTCGAGCGCCTCCGGCTCGGTGCGGGAGCGGGTGATCGTGCGGAAGTCGGCGAAGCGCACCTTCAGGGTGACGGTTCGCCCGGCCAGGCCCTGACGGCGCAGGCGGGACGCCACCGCGTCGGCCAGGCGCACCACCTCGCGGCGGAGGGGCTCGTGGTCGTGGTGGTCGCGGCCGTAGGTCTCCTCGTGGCCGACCGACTTGGGTGCCCGGTCGGGCTCCACCTCCCGGTGGTCCCGGTTGTGGGCGAGGTCGTGCAGTGAGCGTCCCCACGCCTGCCCCAAGGTGTCGACCAGCGTGTGCGGGGGAAGGGCGGCCAGGTCGCCCACCGTCCGCACGCCGAAGCGCTCGAGGCGCCGGCGGGTGGCCGGGCCCACCCCCCACAGGGCGCCGACCGGGTGGGCGTGCAGGAAGGCGATCTCGTCGTCCGGGCCGACGACCTTCACGCCTTCCCCCGGCACCGGGCCGGCCACCGACGCCCGGGGCTTGGCCGCCTCCGACGCCAGCTTGGCCACCAGCTTGGTCGTGCCGACGCCCACCGACGCCCACAGCCCCAGCTGCTCGCGGACCCGCCGGCGGATGCGCACGGCGATCTCGGGGGCGGGGCCTCCGAGACGGCGCACCGATGACACGTCGAGGAAGGCCTCGTCGAGGGCGATGCCCTCCACCACCGGGGTGAACGACGTGAGCACCTCGTGGAAGCGCCGGCTGTACTGGGCGTAGAGCTCGAACCGCCCCGGGAGGAACACCGCGTGAGGGCACAGGCGGCGGGCGCGGGCCGAGGGCATGGCGGAGTGGACGCCGTAGGCCCGGGCCTCGTAGGAGGCGGCCGCCACCACCCCGCGGTTGCCGGTGCCCCCGACGATCACCGCCCGGCCCGCCAGCTCGGGGTTCTCGAGGATCTCGACGGCGGCGTAGAAGGCGTCGAGGTCGACGTGGAGGATCGCCGGGTCGGGCACCGCGTGCAGTGTGCCAGCATGGCCGGCGGTGGACGCGCCCACCGTCGCCGCAGTGGTCGGGCCCGGGCGGGCGCGGCGCGCTAGCGGCGGCGGGCCCGGTCGCGGAGGCCCCACCAGGTGACGAGGACGAGCGCCTCGACGATGATGCGGCCGGACATCTTCGAGGCGCCCCGCTCACGGTCGGCGAACTCGATCGGGAGCTCGGCGATCCGGCGGCCCCTTGCCGCCACCCGGTACGTCATCTCGATCTGGAAGCCGTAGCCGTCGGCCCGCACCGACTCGAGGTCGATGTCGGCCAGGGCGGCCGCCCGGTAGGCGCGGAAGCCCGAGGTCGAGTCGTGCACGTCGAGGCGCAGGGCGGCGGCGGCGTAGCGGTTCCCCCAGCGCGAGAGGGCCCGCCGGTGGAAGGGCCAGGCGGGGATGGAGCCGCCGGGGACGTACCGCGAGCCGATGGCCAGGTCGGCGCCGTCCTCCACCGCCCGGAGCAGCGCCGGGAGGGCGGCGGGGTCGTGGGACAGGTCGCTGTCCATCTCGACCAGGATGTCGTAACCCCGGTCGATCCCCTCGGCGAAGCCGGTGCGGTAGGCGCTCCCGAGGCCCGCCTTGCCCGGGCGGACGAGGACGTCGACTCCTCCGAGCTCGATTCCCACTGCCTTGGCCAGCTCGGCGGTGCCGTCAGGGCTGGCGTCGTCGATGACGAGGACGTCGGCGGTGGGCACGGCGGCGCGCAGGCGGCGCAGCACCTCGGCGATGTTGTCCGCCTCCTGGTACGTCGGCAGCACGACCAGCGTCCGCACCGCCGAAGCCTACGATGCCCCGGTGGTCGAGGAGCAGGAGCCGACGGCCGACCGCGGCCCGACCGCCCTGCCGACGGTGGGCGCAAGGATCGTCGCCTTCGCCGCCATCTGCGTCGCCGGGATCGCCGGCCTGCTGATCGGGGTGGCCCTGGTGCGGGTGCAGTGCAGCGGCGACTGCGGCGTCCCCCAGGGCATCGGGGCGATCACCGGAGCGGTGATCGCCGCCGCCGGCGTGGCTGTCGTCGCCGTCCTCGTGCTGCGGGCCATGGGCGAGTGGCAGGCGGGGGCGGGCCGGCGCTGACCGGGCGGCGACGGGTTCATCACCGCGA
>DATAAF010000086.1:0-11937 GCA_036260255.1 Acidimicrobiales bacterium
GTCGACGGCGGCCCGCCGGGCGAGCCCGTCCATGGCCGCCGCCACCCCGCCGGGAAGGTCGGCCAGCAGGCACTCCTCGGCCAGCACGGTGAGGTCGGCCAGACGGGTGGCCGAGGCGGCCCGGTCCCGCGCCCGGGCCTCGGCGGCCGCCTCCACCGTCGTCCCCCACATGCTCGCCTCCACCAGGGCGACGGTCAGCTCCGGCTGCCACTGCAGGTACCAGACCTCGTGGAAGGTGCCCGCCTTGCCCTCCGCCTCGGTCTCCTCGCCCCACTCGACGCCGAGAAGGGCGAGCCGGCGCAGGAGGTGGCTGCGGCCCAGGTCGACGGGGCGCCGCAGGTCGAGGTCGAGCTCCCGGGCGAACGCCTCGGGCCTGAGCCGCAGCCGCTTCTGGAGGCGGGCCACGTCCTGGGCGAGGGGCACCATCGGCGTGTCGTCGGGCACCTCCCCGAGGACGTCGCCCACCACCAGCCGCTCGGACACCAGCGCCATCGGCGCGTCGTAGCCGTTGCCCAGCACCGCCCGGGCGGCGTCGGTCACCTCGGCCAACCCGGCGAGGGGCCGGCCCCGAAGGGCGGCGAGGGTGTCGGCCAGGCGGACGGCGTCGATCACCGAGCCCGAGGAGGCGTCGAGGTCCTCCTCGCGGAGCAGCCCGGCGACCTTGACGAGCCAGCGGTCGACCACCCGGTCGGGGGCGGTGAACAGGTGGTGGTACCAGCCGGGCGAGGCGACGCCTGCGCCGTAGCCGCTGGCCCAGCTCAGGCGCCCGTACGTCCAGGGCACCCAGGTGGCCGCCACCTTGGTGCGCGGGAGGCCCCGCAGCAGGGCGGCGTCGGCGGTCGCCCCGCCCCTGGTATCGGCCACGGCCGGGACGTGCCAGGCCCCGCACACGACGGCGATGCGCTCGAAGCCCTCTCGCTGGGCGGCCCGGACGCCCTGGCGCATGGCCGCCTCCCGCCGCGCCTCGTGGGGGTCGACGCCGGGGACCTCGCCCTCCCGCACCGCGGACATGGCCTCGGCCACCGCCTCGAACGGCCCCGGTCCGTCGCGGTGGTGCTCGACCATGTCGTCCCACCAGCGCTCGGGGTCGCCGTAGCCGGCCGCCTCGGCCAGCCACCCCAGCGGGTCGGGCGACCGGAGGGCTCGGCGGGCCGGCCCGCCGGCGCCGTCGGAGGGGCCGCCGGCGCCGAGCCACGCCGATGTGGCCAGGTCGACGAACCGGACCTCGGCGCCGTGGGCCAGGCCCCAGGCGATCGCCTGCCACTCGGGCGAGAAGGCGGCGAACGGCCAGAAGGCGGCCTTGGCGGGCTCGGCCGGCATGTAGACGAGCAGCGCCACCGGAGGCCGCATGTCCTCCCGGGCGGCGAGGGGCAGCACGGTCGCCCCCTCGGGCGGGCCCTCGACCAGCACGGCGTCGGGCCGCCAGCCCTCGAGGGCGGCGCGCAGGCTGCGGGCCGATCCCGGCCCGTGGTGGCGGATCCCGAAGACGCTGACGGTCACCCGAGGTCGCGGCAGGAGCGGTAGAGGTCGGCCCACCCCTCCCGCTCCTTGACCACCGTCTCCAGGTACTCCTGCCACACCACCCGGTCCTGCACCGGGTCCTTGACCACCGCCCCGACCAGGCCGGCGGCCAGGTCGCGGGCCGACAGGCGGCCGTCGCCGAAGTGGACGGCGAGGGCCAGGCCGCTGGTGACCACCGAGATGGCCTCGGCCGTGCTCAGCGTGCCGCTGGGCGACTTGAGCTTGGTCCGCCCGTCGGACGTGAGCCCGCTGCGCAGCTCCCGGAACACGGTGACCACCCTGCGGATCTCGTCCACCGCGTCGACGGGGGCGGGGAGCTCCAGGGCCCTGCCCATGGCCTCCACCCGGAGGCGCACGATCTCCACCTCCTGCTCGGGGTCCTCGGGCAGGGGGAGGACGACGGTGTTGAAGCGGCGCCGCAGGGCCGAGGAGAGGTCGTTGACGCCGCGGTCGCGGTCGTTGGCGGTGGCGATGACGTTGAAGCCCTTGGTGGCCTGGACCTCGTCGTCCAGCTCGGGGATGGGCAGGGTCTTCTCGGAGAGGATCGTGATGAGGGCGTCCTGCACGTCGGAGGGGATGCGGGTGAGCTCCTCGACCCGGGCGATCCGCCCCTCGCGCATGGCCCGCATGACCGGGCTGGGGACGAGGGCGGCGGGCGACGGGCCCTCCGCGAGCAGGCGGGCGTAGTTCCAGCCGAAGCGGATGGCCTCCTCGGCCGTGCCCGAGGTGCCCTGGACCATGAGGGTGGAGTCGCCGGAGACGGCGGCGGCCAGGTGCTCGCTCATCCACGTCTTGGCCGTGCCGGGGACGCCGAGGAGCAGCAGGGCCCGGTCGGTGGCCAGGGTGGCCACCGCCACCTCGACCAGGCGCCGAGGGCCCAGGTACTTGGGGGAGAGCACCGTGCCGTCGTCCAGCCGGCCGCCCAGCAGGTAGGTCGTGACCGCCCAGGGGGAGAGGCGCCAGTTGGGCGGTCGGGGCCGGTCGTCGGAGGCGGCCAAGGCGGCCAGCTCGTCGGCGAAGGCCGCCTCGGCGTGGGCGCGGAGGATCTCCGGAGCCACCGCGACCGGGGGCGGCGTGGTCACGGGGTCACCGGCCCAACTCGTCGGCCATCTCCCACCGGAAGGTGAGGAGATCGAGGAACACCTGCAGCGACCGGGCCCACCAGTGATCGGCGCCCGTCAGGATGGACTCGGCCCGACGCGCCACGGAGCGGTCGAGGCACAGGGCCAGCTCGGGCAGGGCCTGACGGAGGGCGTGGGCGCCCGGTTGGGCAGGGGGGCGGCCGGCCTGCCGGGCCAGGGCGTCGACGACCTCGGTGCTGAGGGCGGCGCTCCAGGGCGGTGGCAGGTGGAGGAGCATGGGCAGGGTGCCGGGGGCGGCCAGGCCGCCGTCGGCCACGCGGGCGGCGATGGCGGCCTCCGCCTGGTCCGAGGGGAGGGCCTCCACGAGGGACGGCGCGTCCACCCGTTCCATGAGGGCGGTCGCCCATGCGGGGTCGCGCTGGCGGGCGGCGGCCGCCGTCCAGCCGGCGAGCAGCTCGCCCTGGTGGTCGCTCGCCTCGGCGAGTCGCAGGACCTCCGGGACCCTGTCGGTGGCGAGCAGGTCGGTCCAGGTCCGAAGGGGCGTGGCCGCCACGACTTGCTGGAGCAGCCGTCCCCGCTCCCCCGCTCCTCGACCCGGTTCCAGGCCGTCGCGCCGGGCGGCGGCGTCGACCTCGACGGTCGGGGAGACGGCCAGCCGCTGGCGGCGCCCGTCGACGGTGACCAGGGCGCGGGCCCGCTCGGCCATTCGCCCGGCCAGGCGCGAGCCGGGCAGGCGGGCCAACAGGTCGGCGGCCGCCCGCCGGACCTCCTTGCGCCGGTCGTCGAGGGCGGCCTCGAGGAACGGCTCGTCGTCGTCGGAGAGGTTGGTGGCGAGGGCGGCAACGAAGGCGGCCCGGTCCTCGGGCGCCTCGCTCCCCCAGGTGGAGGCCAGCAGCTCGAGGCCCCTCCGGTGCTCGGTGGCCCGCAGATGGGCGAGCAGCAGGCGGCGCCCGTCGGGGTCGCCGGTGGCCCAGGTGCGGTCGGCGTCGTCGATGCCCGCGGCCCACGCCCAGCCCGGGTTCTGCCCGCCCAGCCACGGCCCGCGGCGCCCGGCGACGGCCAGGACGGGGAGGCGCAGGTCGAGCCGGTGGGCGCCCAGGTCCAGGAGCGCCGGGAGCTGCTCCTCGGGCGCCCGCCGGCCGGCCGCCGCCGCCAGCTCGAGCCACTCGCCCAGCAGCCGCCGGTGGCCGCCCTCCAGGAGCCCGGCCAGGCGCTCGCCCGCCGCCGGGCTCACCCGGGGCGCCTCCTCGGGCGGGGAGGGCTCGGGGAGCGGCCCGGTGTCGGCGGGCGCGAGCCGGCCCGCCCGCTGCCACAGGGCGACGGTGGCCGCCGCCCCCAGCAGCGCCCCCTCGCCGTCGGACTCGTCGAGGCGGGCGAGCGTCTCGCCCAGGGGACCGGCCGGACGGGGCACGCTGACCGGCCGCCGCTCGGTACCCAAGAGGGCCGTGGCCACCAACCCGTCCCACCCCCCTCCCAACCGGCGGTGGTTTGTTGCGCTGGGACGAAGAAGACCACCGCCGGTTCGATCGGCGGTCACAGCGCCACCAGCCGGCCGTCCGCCCACGCCGACAGGGGCCACAGCCGGCCGTCCCACCACTCGGCCACCAGGCCGAGCGGCCGGCCGCCGGAGAGGGCGGCGAGCTTCCACGCCAGCTCCTCCGCCGAGCCCAGCGGCAGGGCCTCGCCGCCGGCGTCGCGCACGACCCATCCGTCGCCCCGGCGGCAGGGGATGACCCCCGTGAGCGCCATCGGGAAGCGCTCGAGCCAGGGGTTGGCGGCCAGGGCGCGGGCGTGGGCGGCGAGGGCGTCGTCGAGGAGGTCGTGGCCGGGGAGCCCGGTCATCGCCGCGGCGAGGGCGTGACGCCGGGCGACGACCGCCCGCAGTGGGAACGAGCCGGGGTAGAAGGCCAGGTCGGCGTCGACGACGGTGGCCAGCACCAGGTCGGCGGGCAGCGGGGCGCCCGTCGGGGCGAACTCCAGCACCAGGGCCGGGCGGGCGCCGTCGTCGAGGAGCCAGGTGCGCTGCACCCGGAGGCGCTCCTCCTCGGCGACCGTTCGGGCGACGACGTGCCACCGCCCCCGCACGAGGGGACCCCCCAGCACCTCCTCGGCGGGGACCGCCCATCCCACGACCGTCCGTAGGTCGGCCTGGGTCTCGGGAGGCAGCGACGCGCGGCGGGCCCAGGCGGTGGTCACCAGGTGGAGGCGCCCGGCCTGCTCGAGCAGGCGGCTGGGCCAGCCGTCCCCGTGCGCCGCGCCCGCCATCCTCCGCACCTGGCCCCCCACCCCCGGCGCCTGGGCGTCGACCATGCGGGCGGCCACCGTGTCCCAGAACCGGTAGGGCTGGGCCTGCGCCGCACCCAACCCCTGGCGGACGAGGTCGCGCAGCCACCGGTCGAGCTCGTCCAGCCCCGCGCCGATGCGCGCCGCCCGGTCGGCCGCCCGCTTGGCCCGGGCGTCGGGGTCGACCGCCCGGCCGGTGCCGGGCGCCCCCGCGGTGCTCTTGGGTGAACCGTTCCACAGAGGGGTCGCCGCCGAGCCATTTTCCGGAACAGTTCGCCCCGGGGGCTCCTCTCGGGACGGGAGCCCGGCCAGCCACTCCGCTGCCCACCCGGGCGGGTCGCCCCGAGGCACCGCCTCGGGCCGCAGGGCGCAGAGCAGCAGGAGCCCCAGGACGTGCTTGCACGGCGCTTTGCGGCTGCGACAGCTGCACCGGTACGCCGGCCCGCCCAGGGCGACGGCGACCTGGTAGGGCGCCGTCCCGCTCCCCTGGCACAACCCCCAGAGGGCCCGGTCGTCCGCGCCCGCCCCCGACCACCGCCGGGGCGTCGCCAGCCCCCGAGCCGCCCGGGCCGACGCCGCGTCGGGCGCCAGGGCCAGCACCTGCTCGGGCGCCCACGTGCTCATGCCCGAGCGACAGTACCCGGCCGTCGCGGCCGGGTTGGGGGGCGGCCGCGGCCCTAGACCTGGATGCCCCCCACGGTGGTGCAGGCGGGGTTGGCCGTGCGGTAGCGGTTGCGCAGCCACACGTTGTTGTCGCAGTCGGGGTTGCCGTCGTTGAGGTCGAAGGTGGGCCCGCCCAACGGCCCCGGTCCCAGCGGCGGCAGGCGGTTGTTGTCGACCGACCAGTTGTCGATGACCCTGCTGTCCACCACCGGCGGCCGGTCCATGAACTGCTGGTGGAGGATGATGCCGTTGGCAGCGTTCCCCCGCACCTGGTTGCCCTGGACGAGCGTGTTGTGCGACCCGCCGAACACGCGGATGCCGTCGCCCCGCCGGGTGAAGGGGTTGAGGAAGCCGTTGTTGTAGACCTGATTGAACTTGATGGTGTTGTTCGGCGAGAAGGCGAAAAGGGCGATGCCGTCCAGGCCGCTTCCTGTCACCCGGTTGTTGCTGATGACGTTGAAGGTGCTCATCCGCTCGATGCGGATGCCGTCGGAGTCGTTGATCTGCAGGCTACGAGCGGTGTTGTTGTCGACCACCTGGTTGCCGTGGATGAGGTTCCGGGTGGACACCCCCGACGTCGTCCGCTGGTGCTCCTGGTTGGCCACCGTGTAGACGCCGATGCCCCCGAAGGGCCCGTTGTGGATCACCTGGTTGTACAGGATCTTGTTGTCGGTGGACGACAGGATGGCGATGCCCTCGCCGTACCGGGTCACGTTGAGGATGCCGATGTTGTCCCGGGTCAGGACGTTTCGCACGGTGTTGCCCGACCCGCCGTCGATGGCCACGCCGCCGTCGAAGTCGCGCACGGTGCCGTTCTTCACCGTGACCCCGCTGCGCCGGAGCATGTAGACGCCGGCGCCTTCGCCGCTGGCGGCGGTGCCGAAGACGGTGTGGCCGTTCAGGTCCAGGGTGACGTTGTTGGCGCCGATTACGATCCCGTGGGCCCCGTTGTTGGGGCATGGGCCGACGTCGTTGTCGAGTTTGGTGCTCTGGGTGATGACCTGCCCGCAGCTCAGGACGGCCGCCTCGGCGACCGTCGCCACCACCGTCGACGCCAGCACCACCAGGGCGCCCGCCAGCGCCACCCCCACCGTCCGTCGGCCCACCACCGACCCCCCTCCTCGCCCGCGAATCGAGGGGGCCGTGTTAGCAGCGGCCGGCGTCGGGCGCAACCCTCCGCCCGCCCGCCCGGGCACCGCCGGCGGTCTGGGACGCCCCCGGCGTGCTAGAAACGCGCGCCGTGGGCAGGACCGAGACTTCCCCGCTTCTGCGCGCGCTCCTGGCCGCGCTCGCCACGCTCCTCCTCCTCGCCGCGCCCGCCGCCGCCCAGGCCGGCGACACCTCCAGCGAGGGAGGTGCCAGCGTGGGCACCGGCGACGCCAGCGCCGGTGCCGGCGGCGACTCGAACGTCGTGGTCAACCCGGTCGCCCGCTCGGGCGACTCCGGCCCGGCCAGCGCCAGCTCATCGGCCACCAACACCGGCAACACGGGCGACGCCACCTCCATCGCGGTGAGCAACCCGGTGGTCACCTCCGGGCACACCGGGGGCACCGGCCACACTGCCCCGTCCACGGGCAGCTCCGGTCCGGCGACCGCCGGCGGCGGCGCCTCCACCGCGGCCGGCGAAGGGGGTGCCTCAGGTGACGCCGCCTCGGGCGGCGGCGCCGGAGCGTCGGCCGCCGGCACCGAAGCCACGGCGAGCGCCCCGACGGCGGCCGCCGGCGCCGGCCCGGCCGGGCCCGATGCCACCGTCAGCGACGCCGGCGCCACCGCCCCGGCGGCCGCCCCGCCCTCGTCGCCCGCCGCCCTCGCCGCCGAGACGTCGGTCGACGACTCGTCGGGGGCGGCCGAGACGGGCGGCTCCCCCATCGGTTTCAACCGGCCCCTCCCCCGCTCCACCGCCGACGCCGGCACCACGATCGCACTGCTCGCCCTGGCCCTCGTGCTGGCGTGGCGCGTGCGCCTGGTCGGCACCCGCCCGGCGCGGGCCTGAGGCGCCGGCGCGGGGAGGCGCCCGCCCCACCCCCATGCCCGCGCAGTCCGGCGCACCCGACCGGGCGCCGTTGCGCCCCGGGCTGCGCCTGCACGACATCCTGACCCTCAAGGACGAGACGGATGCGGGCGGCCGCCTGCTCCTCGAGGACTCGGCGCCCAAGAAGGCGATCAAGCGGCTCGAACGCGCCGGCGTCCCAATGAGGACGGCCCGGTCGCCCTACACCGACACCCCGTCGCGCACCGACGGCGTCTTCAACGCCTCGGCTTACGACGCCTTCCGCCACGACCTGGGCGACGTGCTCGACGGCTTCGCCTGGCTCACCGGCAAGTACCTCGCCCGCAACCCCTCGCACAAGACCACGGTCCAGGGACTGCTCGACGTCAGCAACCTCGGGCTCACCCTGCCGCTCGTGCTCTTCCGGCGCGGCGTCGACGCCGTCCCACTGCACGGCAGCCTTCCCACTTATGTGGCATCGCTTTTCAAGGCCAGCAGGGGCGTGTTCTCGGCCGCCGTCGACATGTTCAACAAGCGGGGGGCGGTGCCCACGAGCGGCGCCGAGGTCGTGCGGTTCGCCGACGAGGAGGCCCACCTCAAGCGACCGGCGACCGGCCGGGTCTGCGCCGCCCCCACCCGGCTCATCGAGCGGGTGATCGACGTCATCCTCACCGGCGAGGGAGGCGATCCCGACGTCACCACCCTGGGGGAGCTCGTCGACTTCGACCGCCTGTGGGACTTCTACCGCCTGCAGGAGGCGTTCACCCGGGCGCTCAACCACTACCGCTTCGTCCTCGACAACCTGGTCGAGGGCGGGGTCAGCATCTACGACGCCGACCGCCTCTTCGACTCGACCATCGAGGAGGGCGGGCGCAGCGGGTCGTTCGGCGACTACACCAGGGCCTTCCTCGACTACGTCAACGAGGCCCAGCAGCGGATGAACCGCCTCCTCGACCGCTCCGACGAGGTGCCCCCGATCTTGTTCGAGGACATCCTCCGCATCCTTTGACGGCATGACCGACCGACAGGGCGCCCGCGCTGCCGATGAGCGGCTCGAGAACTACCGGGCCAAGCGGGACTTCACGGTCACGTCCGAACCGCCGGGATCGGCGCCGGGCCCGTCGTCGGGGCGGTTCGTTGTTCAACGGCACCGGGCCCGGCGGCTGCACTACGACCTGCGGCTCGAGGTGGACGGGGTGCTGGCCAGCTGGGCCGTGCCCAAGGGGCCCACCCTCGACCCCAAGGCCCGCCAGCTGGCCGTCCACGTCGAGGACCACCCCATCGAGTACTTCGACTTCGAGGGCGTCATCCCCAAGGGCGAGTACGGGGGCGGCGACGTCATCGTCTGGGACTGGGGCACGTGGGAGCCGGCTGGAACCGACGACCCGGCCGCCGCCATCGAGCAGGGGACGCTCCACTTCGACCTCCACGGCGAGAAGCTGGCCGGCCGCTTCGTGCTGGTCCGCCCCGAACGGAACCAGCCGGGCGAGTCGGGCAAGGAGCAGTGGCTCCTCCTGCACAAGCACGACGAGCACGCCCGCCCCGGCTGGGACCCCGAGGAGTACCCGCGGTCGGTGAAGACGGGCCGCACCAACGACGAGGTGGCCGCCGACCCCGACGCCCTGTGGCGCAGCGACCTGCCCGCCGGCGAGGCCGCCGTCCCCCTCGGGCCGGCGGCGCTGCCCACGTGGGACCCACCCACGGAGGAGGAGCTGGCCGCCCTCGACGCCCTCGGGCGAGGCGGGATCTGGCGGCTCCAGGGCCGGGATCTCAAGCTCACCAACCTCGACAAGGTCCTCTTCCCCGCCCAGGAGAGCGAGGCCCCGGTCACCAAGGGCGACCTCGTCCGCTACCACGCCCAGATCGCCCCCTGCATGCTCCCCTACC
This sequence comes from Acidimicrobiales bacterium, assembly GCA_036260255.1. Classification (GTDB taxonomy): domain Bacteria; phylum Actinomycetota; class Acidimicrobiia; order Acidimicrobiales; family AC-14; genus DASZJY01. The sequence continues at coordinate 9,427 of DATAAF010000086.1, forward strand.
TGTTCGACCGCCCCGTGAACCTCAACCGCTTCCCCGACGGTGTCGACCGCCCCGGCTTCTGGCACAAGGAGGTGCCCAGCTATGCCCCCGAGTGGCTGACCCGCTGGCGCAACGAGGAGGCCGACCCGGGGGAGACGGAGTGGTACGCGGTGGTCGACAGCGTCCCCTCGCTCGTGTGGATGGCCAACCACGGGGCCGTCGAGCTGCACGCCTGGACCTCGAAGCTCCCCGACGTCCACCAGCCCACCTGGGCGCTCATCGACATCGATCCGGGCCCCCGCAGCACCTTCGACGACGTGGTGCTGCTGGCTCGCCTGTACCGCACCGCCCTCGAGCACCTGAAGGTGACGGCCATGCCCAAGGTCACCGGCAAGCGGGGCATCCAGATCTGGGTGCCCGTCCGCCCCGGCTACCGGTTCGACCAGACCCGCTCCTGGGTGGAGAAGGTGTCACGAGCCGTCGGCAACACCGTCCCCGAGCTGGTCAGCTGGCAGTGGCACAAGGACCGCCGGGAGGGGCTGGCCCGCCTCGACTACACCCAGAACGCGATCAACAAGACGCTGGTCGCGCCGTTCAGCGCCCGCCCGTCGGCCGGCGCGCCGGTGTCGGTGCCCATCCGGTGGGACGAGCTCGAGGACCCGGACCTGGGGCCCGACCGCTGGACCGTGCGGACCGTCCTCGACCGCGTCAGGTCGGTGGGCGACCCCCTCGCCCCTCTGATCGGTCGGCACCAGAGCCTGCCGCCGCTCTAGCTGAGGCCGGCGCACCCCGGGCGGCGGCGGTGGCCACGCAGGCGGCCAGGTCGTCGCAGGCGCACCGCTCGAGCTCTCCCAGCAGTTGGCGCATGGCCTGTCCCCGGGCGAGGAGCGCCTCCACCTCGGGACGCTTGCGCGCGACGAGCGCCGCCCACTGCGCCTGCGGGTCGTCGGCGCCGGCGTCGGCGCCGTCGAGAAGGTCGCGCAGTCGCGCACCTCGGACAGGCGGAACCCGGCGTGGCGCGCCAGGTCGATGACGGCGATGCGGCCGGTTCGTCAGCCGGCGCCGCCGTGGCTCAGGCCCATCGTCCACACCAGGGCGCCCCGGTTCGGCCCGACGGCCAGGCTGCACACCGGAACCGGGCAGCGGTCGCCGGTCGCCGGCTGGACGAAGGTGTCGACGCTGGCGATGCCCGACACCCCGCTCAGGTCGCGCCGGCGGTCGAAACCCAGCGCCTTGGGAGTGGCGTTGAAATGGGTGGCGAACCCGGTCACGTAGGGGTCCTGGGTGGCCGGGTCGGTGACGTAGGTGGCGGGCGTGACCGTCATCCGGAAGGACTCCTCGCCGTAGCTGAACGTCAGCGGCGACGGGTCGTCGAGCTGGTAGATCATGCGGTCCTCGTCGGGGTGGAGCGACCGGTGCTCGGCCGCCCACGTGTCGGCGACGTTGCCCTCGACCGGGATGTTGGGGCTCACCGTGGCCCCCGCGCCGATGGACGGGCCGCTCACCCGGTGGAACGACCGCTCGGCCACCTGGTCGGCGTGGCAGTGGGCGAAGTGGTCGTCGCCGGGGTAGGCCCGGCGGGGGACGGCCGGGCACGCCGGGTTCAGGATCAGCATGAGCCCCCCGGCGGCGCCGGTGAGGTTCACGTCGGATCCCGCGGTGAGGGACGCCCGGACCGTGAAGGTCTCGGGCGTCATCACGTACCCGACCTCCCACAGGAGCTCGGTCCGGGCGCCGTTCACCCCGACGAAGGTCGAGGTCCCGCAGGTCCAGCACCTCTCTGTGCGAGGAAGGAGGTTGTTGACGAGCGGCGTCCGGTAGGTCGCGATCGAGTAGCCCCGGCGCACCTCGAGCGACGCCGGCGCGCCCGGCCCCTGTGGGCCGTTGGGCACCGAGTAGAAGCAGTGGACCGGCGCGCACTCGTCGGCGACGCCCGAGTCGGGCCCCGCCGTCTTCCACACCTCGACATGGAGGCCCTTGTAGCCGAAGGGCGCGTCGATGCTGCCGTAACCCTTGCCGACGAGGAGCACGTCCTTGGCCGCGTCGGGCGCGATGCCGGGCTCGACGACGCCGAGGAAACTGCCGGTGGCGTCGATCGGCCACAGCCCCCGCAGGATCCCCGGGGCGTCCTGGGTGTCGATCCAGACGGCCCACTGGTTGTTCGCCATGAAGCGGTCACCGGGGCGGATGAGCCCGAGGTAGGCGGCGTCGGTTCGGGCGAGCAGCTCGCCGATCCGGGCGGTCGACGCGTCGGAGCAGTTGGAGACGGTGTGGGACGCCCCCCGGACGTCGACCACCTCGTCCCGGCACCCGACGATCGCCCCCGCGCCGGCCGGGACGGCCGTCCCCGGCAGCAGGGCGGCGAGGCTGGCAGCGACGGCGGCGACGAGCCTGGCAGCGGCGGCGGCGGTCCGGCGCGCCACCCGGGCGTCCGTGCGCCGACCGTGGATCACCTGCAGTTGCCTGTGCACGAGCCCTCGAGGTGGGGGTGTCGAGAACCGGGGTCCGCCAGTATGGCGGTCGGCGGCGCCG
>DATAAF010000087.1:0-13482 GCA_036260255.1 Acidimicrobiales bacterium
CGCCCGCCGGCCGGACCTCCGGCGCCGCCCCGCCCGGGCGCCCGGCTGGCCAACCCGCTGCCCGGGGCGCCGATCACCTCGGGCTTCGGTTACCGGGTGCACCCCATCTACGGGACGACCCGCATGCACACCGGCGTGGACATGGCCGCCCCTGCGGGCACGGCCATCCGCTCCGCCGGCGACGGCGTTGTCGTTTCGGCGGGGTCGCAGAGCGGCTACGGCAACGCCACCGTCATCGACCACGGGGGAGGCCTGGCGACCCTCTACGCCCACCAGAGCTCGATCGGCGTCTCCTCCGGGCAGCGGGTGGGCCAGGGTCAGGTGATCGGCCGGGTCGGCTGCACCGGTGCGTGTACCGGCGACCACCTCCACTTCGAGGTGAGGGTCAACGGCACGCCCGTGAACCCCATGGGCTACATCTGACGACGCCGCGACGTCGGGGGGCTCCGCCCCGCGACAACCCCCCGAACTGCGTCGTGCGCCCTTCGGGCGCGCTCATCCTCTGTTCCGACGGGCAAGGCCCTTCGGGCCGCCCGTCGGCGGTCGGCCGAAGGCAGACCGAAACCCCCCCTGGGCCGCCCGTCGGCGGTCGGCCCTTGGCCGACCGGGACCCCCCTTGGGCCGCCCGTCGGCTTAGGTGAACTTCAGCAGGATGAAGACCACGAACCCGATGAGGGCGAGGGCCTCGGTGAAGGCGATGCCGAGGAACATGGTGGTGCGGACCTGGCCGGCCGACTCGGGGCTGCGGGCCATCGCCTCGATGGCCCGGCCGACGACCAGGCCGATGCCGATTCCGGGACCGATGGCGGCCAGGCCGTAGCCGATGCCGGCGCCGATGGCGCTCAGGCCGGGGATGGAGATGTTGAGCCCGGGCCCGCCGGCGTAGCCGTACGCTCCCCCGCCGCCCGGCCCCATCTGGGCGTTCACCAGACCGATGCTCGCCAGGGCGGCACCGGCGAGCAGGAACAGGAACGCAGCGCGCTGGCCGCGCCGGGAGATCAACACTCGCGTCGTTCGGTCGGCGGGATGGCAAGGGACCCTAATCTCCGTCGTCAGATGCCGGCAACGAGCACGGAGCTATACCCGGCCTGGCCCGGGCGGCGGCGGGCCGCCGCCGTGGTCGCCCTGGCGGTGGCTGCCGGTCTCTGGGCCGTGGTCGGCTCACAGTGGCTCTTCCCCCATCTGTCCGACGACCACGACGAGGGGCTCTACCTGCTCCAGGCCACCGCCCTGGCCGACGGCGACCTCTTCCCGAGCGCCCCCCGCCAGGCCGACGCCTTCCGTCCCTGGCTGAGCGTGGTCTCCGGCGACCGGTACGTCCTCAAGTACACGCCGGTCCACGCCGCCGTCCTGGCTGCCGGCATCCGGCTGGCCGGCAACGCCCGGTTCTCGCTCGCCTTCGTCGCCGCCGGCATCGTCCTGCTCTCCTACGCCCTGGCGCGGGAGGTGCTCGGCGACCGGAACCTGGCCGTCGTGGCCAGCGCCTTCCTCGCCGCCTCGCCGCTGTTCATCGTCCAGAGCACCACGTTCCTGCCCTACTGCTCGACGCTGCTGTTGCTGGAGGGATTCGCCCTGGCCCTCCTGCGAGGCGCCCGGACGGACGGGCGCCTGCTCCTGGCGGTGAGCGGCCTGGTGTTCGGGATCGCCCTGTTCGCGCGCCCCTTCGACGCGCTGCTGTGGGCCCTTCCTCTGGGCGCCTACGTGGCGTGGTCGCAGCGCTCCGACGCCCGCCGGCTGCGGCGCACCGCCGGTTGGGTGGCGCTGGGGAGCGCCCTCCCGGTCCTGGCGATGCTCGCCTACTTCCGAGCCGCCACCGGGAACCCCTTCCGGACGCCGTTCAACCTCCTCGAGCCCCGGGACACCCTCGGTTTCGGTGCCCGGAGGTTGGTGCCTGGCGCGCCCGACCTCGAGTTCACCCCGGCGCACGGGATCTACGGCATCACGCGCTACGCCCTCGTCACCAGCGCGTGGGCGTTCGGGGGGCTGGTGCTGATCGGGTTCTTCGTCGCCGGGGTGGCCCGCCGCCGCCTGCCCGGTCCCCAGCCGTGGCTGGCGTCGATCGCGCTCACCTTCGCGGTCGGCTACCTGTTCTTCTGGGGGACGTTCGGCACGAGCCTGCGAGGCGGGCTCGCCAGCTTCCTCGGCCCCTTCTATCTCATGCCCGTCCTCGTCCCCCTCACCTTCCTCGCCGCCCAGGGTTTCGGCGCCGTCTGGCGCCACGACCGGTTCCTCGGCGTCGCCTCCCTCGCCGTCATGGTGGCGGTCAGCGGGTACCTCCTGTCCCGGGCGCTGCCGGTGAACCTCCGGTTCTCGGCCGAGGACCGCCGGATCTACGCCCCGATCACGGCCGCCCGGCTCGAGCGGGCCCTCGTCCTCGTCCCCCCGCTGTACGGCCCCCAGCTCCTGCACCCGCTGGCGTTCCTGCAGAACGACGCCGACTACGACGGGAAGGTCGTGTACGCGCTCGACCGCGGCGAGCAGGGGAACCTGCGTCTCCTCGACGACTTCCCCGGCCGGGACGTCTACAAGCTGCGGTTCCACGGCCACTACCGCGCCACCCCCATCGACCGCAGCCTGAGGACGTCGCTCGAGCCGCTCACGGTCGTCGATGCGAGCTCGATCCCCTTCAACCTGGGCTTCGAGAATCCCGGCGCCGATCCCCGGGTGGTTGTCAGCATCACCATGGGCGGCAGGAGGGAGTCCTTCCTCCTGGACACCGGGTCGGCGCCCGAGAAGCGCCACGAGCTGCAGTTCACGGTGGGGCCGGGACCGATCGAGAGCGCCTCGCCGGTGGGGGCCCGCTGGCGAGAGGTGGTCGAGGACGACGGCCTGCTCTCGGTGTCAGTGCGGGTGGGGCCGGCCGACGGCGAGTCGGAGCGAACGGTCTACGAGCGTTCCCTCGCCTATCGCAGGGACGGCCGCTCCGTCAGGATCCTCTTGCCGGGCAGGGTCGCCGTCGACGAGCTCGGCTCCGAGGACGGTGACCCGCTCCAGATCCGGCGCTAGCGCGGCTCCACCCACTCCGCCAGCAGCTCCTTGCCCCGCTCGGCCCACTCTTCGGCGGTGATGGCGTAGCGGATGTGGTCCTCCCAGACGCCGTTGATGTTGAGGTACCGGACCGCCAGCCCCTCGTCGCGCAGGCCCAGCTTCTCGACGACCCGGCGGCTGGGCCGGTTCCGGGGGATGATCGCCACCTGGATCCGGTGGAGCCCGACGTCCTCGAAGGCGAACCGGGCGACCACCACCAGCGACTCGGGGACGTAGCCCTGTCCCGCCCGCGCCTCGTCGATCCAGTAGCCGACGTAGGCGTTCTGGAACGGGCCGCGCTGGACGCCCGAGAGGTTGATCTCGCCGGCGAACTTGCCCTCGACGAAGATGCCGAACCCGTACCCCGTGCCCAGCTGCCACTCGCGCTGGCGGGCGCCGCAGCGGGCGGCGAAGGCGGCGAGGTCCTGGGTGTCGTCGGGGTTGCCCGGCGGCGGGTTGGGCTCCCACTTGAGCAGCCAGTCGGCGTTGCGGCGGCGGACCTCGCGCCACTCGGGGAAGTCGGTCGAGACCAGCGGGCGGAGCTTGACCCGGCGCCCGTGGAGCTCGGTCGGGAGGCTCATGTTCGGTCCGCATCGAGGAGGCTGCGGACCAGCCCGTCGAGGATGTCCGCCTCGCTGACCAGGCACTCGTCGTGGTCGAACATCCGCATGATCGCCACGAGGATCGCCGTCCCGCCGACGATGACGTCGGCCCGGGTCTCCTCCAGGCCGGGGTTGTGCACCCGTTGGTCCCGCGTCTCGGTGGCGAGCGTGCGGAAGACGTCCTCGGCGGCCGCCCGGGTGAGCCGGAAGTGGTGGACCCGCTCCCGGTCGTACTCGGGGAGGCCCATCTCCACGGCAGCGACGGTGGTGATCGTCCCGGCCAGCCCGACCAGCAGCCGCGCCTCCCGCGAAGCCGGCACCTCGCGGGCGACGTCGTCGAGGTAGTCGCGGACGACCGAGATCGCCTGGGACAGCTCCTCGGGCGCGGGCGGGTCGTGGTGGAGGTACTTCTCGGTCAGCCGGACGCAGCCCATGTCGAGGGAGATGACGCCCTCGGGCTCGGTGGTCCCGACGGCGAACTCGGTGGACCCGCCCCCGATGTCCACGACGAGGAACGGTCCCTCGGCCGGGTCGAGCTCGGCGGTGGCGCCGAGGAACGACAGACGGGCCTCCTCCTCCCCGGAGAGGAGCTCCGGACGGGCCCCGATCACCTCCTGGGCCTCGCTCATGAACTCCTCCCGGTTGTCGGCGTCACGGGCGGCCGATGTCGCGGTGATCCGCACCCGCTCGACGCCGTGGCGGTCCATCACCTCCCGGTACTCGCGCAGGACGGTGAGGGTCCGCTCGACCGCTTCGTCGGCCAGCGCCCCGATGGCGTCGACGCCCTGGCCCAGGCGGGTGATGCGCGCCAGGCGCTCGAGGGTCGTGCCGTCGGCGTCGCCGACCAGGAGGCGCGTCGAGTTGGTGCCGCAGTCGACGGCCGCCACCGCCGGGCCGGGGCCCGGTGTCATGGCCGGGAGAGCTGGGCGTCGACCCAGCGGCCGACGGGGTCGTCGCCACCCGCCAGGTGCCAGGCGTAGTGGGCGTGGAGGCACTTCACGCCGCGGCGGGTGCCCCCCACGCCGCCCGACGGGCGGGGCCCCCGGTGACCGGGCGGGAGGGCGGCGTCGCGCTCGGCGGCGTAGCGGGCGTGGGCCCGGGCCAGCGCGTCGGGGTCCACCGCGGCGGCCGCCCTGCGCACCCCTCCGGCCGCCTCCAGGGCGCTCACCCGCCGCCGCACCTCGGGGTCGACCAGCCAGAAGCGGGTGGGCATGGGCGTGCCGTCGCGGAGGAGCGGCGAGTTGCGGATCACCACCGGACGCCCCTCGCCGTCGCGGAGGACGACGTCGAAGTCGCCCTCGGGCGGGCGGCCCAGGAGCGCGCTCAGCGCCGCCTCGTCGTCGGGGACGGCGGCGGTGGTGTGCGAGCGGTGCGTGGCGGCCTTTCACCTCCTCGATTGCTCGAGTCGGCCCATCACCCGCCGAGCGTAGCGAGGGCCGTGCCCGTGCTCGTCGTGCTTGAAGAAGGCGTAGGCGTCCCGGCCGGCCGATGCGATCTCGTGCAGGCGGGCGGCCCACCCGTCGAGCTCGTCCCGGCCGTAGCGGGCGCGGCGCAGCCGCAGGTAGGTGAAGGGGCCGACCTCGAGATCGCGCGCCGCCCGCCCGTCGGCGTCCACCAGCGCCAGGGTCGCGCCGTGGGCCTCGAGCCGGCGGAGGACGTCGGCGGTCGCCCAGGCCGGTCCCAGCTCGAACGCCGAGGGCGGTGCCGGCGGCGGCGGGAGGGCGGTGAGCAGGCGGTCGAGGCGGTCGAGGTCCGGTTGGCGGTGCGGGAGGGAGAAGAGCACCGGCCCCAGGCGGTCGCCCAGCGGTACCACCGCGGCGAAGAACGCGGCGACCCGGTCTTCGACCCCGTCGAGGTCGCGGCGGTGGGTGATGCCCAGGTGGGCCTTGGGCGCGAAGCGGAAGCCGTCGGGGACCTGCGCCCGCCACCGCTCGAGGGCGGAAGTGCCCGGTAGTCGCCGGTACGTGTTGTGGGCCTCGACGGTCGGGAGCAGCCGGGCGTAGAAGGGCAGCATCCGCGAGGGGGACATGCCGACCGGGTAGAAGGTGCCCGTCCACTCGGGGTAGGACCAGCCGCTGGTCCCAACCCTCGCCTCGGCCACGGCGGCGCAGCCTACGCTCGGCGGATGGACGCCTCGCTGCCGCCGCCGGCGGACTCCGACCGCCTGGGGTTCATCCTCGAGCTGCTCGGACGCGAGGGCCACCGGGTGACCGTCGGGCGGCGGGCGGTCGTGGAGGCGCTGCTCTCGGCCGAAGGGCACCTCTCGGCCGACGACCTGGTCGCCGAGCTCCAGCAGGTCCACCCCGGCCTGCACCGGGCGACCGTCTACCGGAGCCTGGAGGCGCTGGAGGCGGCCGGCCTGGTGGAGCATGTCCACCTGGGCCACGGGCGGTCCGTGTACCACCTCACCGACGACCTGCACCAGCACCTGGTCTGCGAGGTGTGCGGCTCGGTCGAGGAGGCGCCGTCCGACCTCCTCTCGGCGGTGGCCCGCCGGCTGCGCCGGGAGCGGGGCTTCGTGATGCGTCCGTACCACTTCGCCGTCCTCGGGCGCTGCCGCACCTGCGTGGCCGAGGCCGACGCCGAGGTGCGCCACGGCGGCAGCGGGCGGGACCGGCGCCGAGCAGGCGGGCCCCCCGGCACCGTCGTCAAGTCCTGAGGGCGGTCGCTTTGTGCAGTCCCCGCCCTCCGGTGAGGCCGAGGACGACGGTGAAGACGAGGGCTCCGACGAGCACGATGGCCGCGCCGGACGAGACGTCGAGGTGGTAGCTGGCCACCATGCCGACGAACCCGCACACCGCCCCGATGACCACCGACAGCCAGAGCATCCGGGCGAAGCTGTTGGTCAGCATGCGGGCGACCACCGCCGGGATGACCAGGGTGGCGGCGATGAGGACCACCCCCATCACCTTCATGGTGGCGAGGATCGACACCGCCAGGACGGCCATGAGCAGGGCGTCGACCCGGGCTGTGTGGACCCCCGACACCTCCGCCACCTCGGGGTCGAAGGTCGTGAAGAGGAGCGGCCGGTACCCCCAGAACACGACGGTGGCGGCGAGCACGCTGACGCCGACCACCACCCACACGTCGGCCACCGAGACGCCGAGGATGCTCCCGAAGAGGGCGGCGTCGATGCTCTTCTCGGCCTCGCCGAACCGGTTGACGAGGGCCAGGCCGAGGGCGAACGACGCGGTGGTAACCACCCCGATGGCGGCGTCGGCGCCGATGACCCGGCGGCGGGTGATCCGCCCGATGAGGAGGGCGGAGGCCATCCCCCACAGGCCGGCGCCGACGTAGAAGTTGAACGAGATGACGGCGCTGGCCGCCGCCCCCCCGAAGATGGCGTGGGACAGCCCGTGGCCGATGTAGCTCATGCCTCGGAGGGTGACGTAGACGCCCACCAGCCCGCAGAGGGCGCCGGCGAGGGTCGCCACGACGAGGCCGTGGCGGAAGAAGCCGAACTGGAACGGCTCGAGGAGGTCGCTCACGCCCCCCGTTCCTTTCGCAGGGGCACGACGTCGGCGTCCGGCCCGTAGCGGTCGACGACGACGGGCATGCCTCCGTGCTCGAGGATCTCCATGGGCGCCCCGTAGGTGCGCTCGAGCACGTCGGGCGTGAGCACCTGGCGGGGGCTGCCGGCGCCGATCACCTCGGTGTTCATGCACACGAGGTGGGGGAGGTGGGCGGCGATGCCGTTCAGGTCGTGGGTGGTGAGGACGACGGCGAGGCCCTCGGCGTTGAGGTCGCCCAGCAGGTGCAGCACCTCGTGGCGTGTGCGCACGTCGACGCCCGCCGTGGGCTCGTCGAGGAGCACCACCTGTGGTTCGCTCACCAGCGCCCGGGCGAGGAACACCCGCTGCTGCTGCCCGCCGGAGAGCTCGCGGATGTGGCGGTTCCCGAGCCCGCCGAGCCCCAGCCGTTCGAGCACGCCCGCGACCGAGCGACGCTCGGCGGCGGTCGCCCACGGGAGGCGCCGCCCGGTCGTGCGGGCCATGAGGACGGTCTCGGCCACGGTGACCGGGAAGTTCCAGTTGACCGTCTCCACCTGGGGCACGTAGCCGGTGCGCAGGCCGGGCGCCCGCCAGACCGTCCCCGCCACCGGCGTCACCGACCCGAGCATGCAGCGCAGGAGCGTCGTCTTCCCCGACCCCGACGGCCCCACCACGCCGACGAAGGCGCCCGCGTGGACCTCGAGCGACGCGTTCACGACGACCGGCGCCCCGCCGTAGCCGCAGGTGACCCGCTCCAGGCGGACGAGCGGCTCGGCGCGCCGGGTGTCGCTCATTGGGGGTACGTCGCCCGGTCGGGGACGGGGCTGGACACGTCGAGGGCGCGCAGGGCGGATGCGTCGCCTCCCAGCGCCTCGACCATGGTCACGAAGTCGAAGCGCATGAGGCCGAGCCACGAGTGCTCGGCGTCGCCCGTCTTGCCGGGGAGGTCGTCGTCGCGGAGCACGTCGACGTAACGGACGCCCGTCTCGCGCCCTATCTGCTCCAGCACCGGGCTGGGGAAGACCTCGGAGCCGAAGATGGCGGGGACGCCTTCACGGCGGACCTGGTCGATCAGGGCGCCCACGTCCCGGGGGGTGGGCTCCTCGAAGTTCGAGGGTTGGAGGGCGCCGATCACCGTCCAGCCGTAGTGGCGGGCGAAGTAGGCATAGGCGTCGTGGTAGGTGAGGAGCTTGCGGCGCTCGGGCGGGAGCGTGGCGGTGGCGGCGACCATGGCCCGGTCGAGCTCGTCGACCTTCGCCGCGAACCGCTCGAAGTTCGCCTCGTAGGCGGCGGCGTCGGCGGCATCGCGCCGCTTCAACGTGTCCGCCACCACCCGGGCGAACTGCCGGGCCATCGGCGGGTTGGTCCACAGGTGGGGGTTGGGCTTGCCCCCTTCCTCCGGGAAGGAGAAGTCGTAGATGTACTCGGCTGGCGTCACGGTGCGGTCGCCCAGCTGGACGATCTCCGAGCCCTTCTTCGCCAGCTCCCGCGCCAGCCCGACGGTGGGCTCCTCGAGCTCGAGCCCGTTCACGAAGACGACGTCGGCCTGGGACAGGACCTTGGCCGCGCTCGGAGGGGGCTCGAAGGTGTGGGAGTTGGTCCCCTCGGGGACGAGGCCGGTGACCGTCGCCAGGTCGCCCGCCACACCGGCGACGATGCTGGTGATGGGGGCGACGGTGGTGACGACCGCCAGCCGGTCGTCCGCCGAGGGAGCGCCGGCACCGTTCGTACCGCCACGCCCACATGCCGCCGCGACCAGCGTGAGGACGACGGCGACGACGACCGCGGAGCCTGTCCGGTGAAGTTCTCTGCCCATCTGTCTCCTCCGCCCCCGCACCGTTGCGATCGCCGGACGAGCTCATCGTTATTGCGACCTGATCGCAGTTCCAGTGTGCCACGGCGGGGGCCCGAACGGAACCCCGGGTCGGGGGCGGCGAGCCGCTTCAGTCGAGGCCGGTGAGGCTGCGGAAGGCTCGCTGCCACCACCCGGGGCGGGGCGGCGCCGGGCGGGGCGCCGCCGCGGCCGCCGGCGGCGGAGGCGCGGGGATGATGGCGAAGACCTCCTCGCCCGGACGCACCAGGTTGTAGTGCTGGCGGGCCAGCCTCTCGATCTCGGCGTCGGTCTGCAGGCGGGCCGCCCGGGCCGCCAGCTCTCGGTTCTCGGCGGCCAGCTGCTCCACCCGCGCCGCCGCCTCGTCCCGCTCGCGGCGCTGGGCCAGGTAGTCCCGAGCGGGTAGCCCGGCGAGGAACAGCACGCCGACAAGGGCCAGCACGGCCAGGACCAGCCACGCACCCGTCCCCCGCTCTGCCGGTCGGGACGCCATTCAGTCCGCCCTCGAGGGGGCCAGTGACCGGCCCCCGAGGTAGACGGCGGCCTCGCCCAGGTCCTCCTCGATGCGGAGGAGCTGGTTGTACTTGGCGACGCGGTCCGACCGGCCCAGGGCGCCCGTCTTGATCTGGCCGCAGTTCGTGGCCACCGCCAGGTCGGCGATGGTGGTGTCCTCGCTGTCGCCCGAGCGGTGGGAGACGATGACGCCCAGCGACGAGCGGGTCGCCAGGGCGACGGCGTCCAGCGTCTCGGTGAGGGTGCCGATCTGGTTGGGCTTGATGAGGATGGCGTTGGCCGCCCGCTCGTGGATCCCTCGCCGCAGGCGCTCGACGTTGGTGACGAAGAGGTCGTCGCCCACCAGCTGGACCTGGTCGCCGAGCGCCTCGGTCAGCGCGATCCACCCGTCCCAGTCGTCCTCCGCCAGCGGGTCCTCGACCGAGACGACCGGGTAGTTGTCGGACAGGTAGGAGATGTAGGCGGCCAGCTCCTCCGACGTGAGCGTCCGGCCCTCTCCCTCCAGGCGGTACTCCCCCTCGTCGGGGTGCCAGAACTCGGTGGCGGCCACGTCGAGGGCGAGGGCGAGGTCCTCGCCGGGTGTGTACCCGGCGAACTGGATGGCCTCGACGAGGAACCGGAGCCCGTCCTCGTTCTTGCCCAGGTCGGGGGCGAAGCCGCCTTCGTCGCCGACGCTGGTCGGCAGCCCCCGCTCCTGGAGGAGGTGGTTGAGCACGTGGTACGTCTCGGTCGCCCAGCGCAGGCCCTCGCTGAACGACGCCGCCCCTACCGGGACGACCATGAACTCCTGCACGTCGAGGGTGTTGAAGGCGTGGGCCCCGCCGTTGATGACGTTGCACATCGGCGTCGGCAGGGCCGCCGCGTTGGCGCCGCCGAGGTAGCGGTAGAGGGGCTGGTGGAGGTCGTCGGCCGCCGCCTTGGCCACCGCCAGGGACGTGGCGACCAGGCTGTTGCCGCCCAGCCGGCTGCGGTCGTCGGTGCCGTCCAGCTCGACGAGGATGGCGTCGACCCTGCGCTGCTCGAGCCCGTCCACCCCCACCAGGGCGGCGCGGACCTCGTCGTTGACCGCGGCAACCGCGCCCCGGACGCCCTTGCCGCCGAACCGGTCGCCGCCGTCACGCCGCTCCACCGCCTCGTGCCGCCCGGTGGAGGCACCCGAGGGGGCGATGGCCCGACCCCGCCCGCCCCCCCGCAGGCTCACGTCCACCTCGACGGTTGGGTTGCCCCGGGAGTCGAGGACCTCCCGGCCGACGACCCGCTCGATGGCGCTCACCGGGCGCGCCGCCGGCCGGGCCGTGTGACGGGTGTTGCCAATGTGGTCACTGAGGGTAAAGTTAGCTGAGCGCCGGCGGCGGTCCAAGGGTGGGGGCCCAGTTCGACCGTCCGCCGGCCGCTTTGCCGGCGGCTTCGCCGCCCCGGCCGGGAGGGGTTAGGCCCGTACCTCCACGGGCGTGCCGAGCGGGAGCATGCCGGCCAAAGCGGTGATGCCGGCGTTGCTCATGCGGATGCAGCCGTGGCTCACGTCTCGGCCCAGTGACGAGGGGTCGTTGGTCCCGTGGATGCCGATGGTCCCGTCACCCCCGCCGAAGCTTTGCAGCACCTCGGAGAACCCCGACAGGCCGAAGGCGTACGGCCCGTACACGCCGCCCTCGTTCGTGGGCTGGATGAGCTCCTTGATGTAGTAGAGGCCGCCGGGGGTGGGCGTGTTCGACGTCCCGACGCCGATCACCTCGTTGTGCACGACCCGGTGGCCGTTGAACACCGTGATCTGATGGGCCCCGAGCTCGACCACCACGCTGTACGTGTTCTCGGCGACGGCTACCTCCTCCGCCCGGACCCAGCCCGTGGTCCCGTTCGGCCGGACCGGCAGGAGCACGTGCAGCCAGTCGCCGTACTGCTCCAGCACGAGGAGCACGAGGGGCGCTCCGGACGGTTGCGGGTTGGCAAGGGCGCGGAGGGGTTCCAGGGCGTCGGGCGAGCCGAAGACGGCGACCGAGCCGGCCACCGCCTCGGCGACCAACGTCTGCGGGTGGGCGGTGAACGCGGCCGGGCGGGCGGCAGGAACGGGTGCGGCGGCGGCACTGGGCGCGGGGGCCGGAGCGGGAGCCGGCGTCGGGGGAGGCGGCGGCGGTGGCGGCGGCTGGGCGCTCTCGGGGCCGGGGGCGGCCGGCGGGGGCGGGGACGCGATGGCTGTCACCGGGAGCGCTGTGGCGGCGCGAGAGGCGGCCGGGCCCCGCTGGTCTCCGCCCCCGAGCGCGGGGACCAGGGCCGCCAGCGCGGCGACGATCGCGGCCATCACCCGCCGGACGGGATCCGCGGCCGCCACCGGGGCCATGGTGGCGACGGCGTTGGTGGCGAGGGCCTGATTGATGGGCGAGCCGGCGACCGCCCGGACGGCGGTGACAACCGGGTTCGACGCGGCCGAGGCCACCTCGGCTGAGGCGCTTCTCTCGAGTGCCCGGCGAGGAGCAGCGTCGGCGGGCGGCGGCGGGGCGCCGTCGTCTCCTGTCCGGCCGAGACGGGCGAGGGCGCCGAGGACGGCGGCCGGCACCGGCACGGCCCGCCGCAGGGATGCGCCCAGCTCCTCGACGTCGGCCCGGCGGCGGCGGCACTCGGGGCACGCGGCGAGGTGCCTCTCGACCTCGGCGCGGCGACGGTCGGTGAGCGTTCCGGCCACGTGGGCGCCCAGCCGGTCAACCGTCGCCTGGCACGCCGGGGCGGCGTGGTTGTGCACGAGCGCCTGCAGATAGCGCTCACGCAGGCGGGCTCGAGCCCGCACCGCGAGCTGCGACACGTTGTTGGCGGACAGGCCCAGGACGCCGGCGGCCTCGGAGGGGGTCACCCGCTCGACCTCGGTGAGCCACAGCACCGACTGCCACCGTTCGGGAAGGTCGCGGAAGGCCTGGGCGATCAACGCCGACTCCTCGCCCGCCACCAGCTCGTCCGAGGGACCGCCGCGCGCCTCGGTGCGGTCGAAGGTGGCCGGGTCGCCGGCGGGCCCCACCCGGTCGGAGCGGCGAAGGTTGTCGATGGCGACGTTGCGGGTCGCCGCCAGCAGGTAGGACCGGAAGTCGAGGGTGCCGACCCGCCCCGAGGTGAGGGCGGCGAACACCCGGGTGAAGGCCTCGGCCACCGCGTCGGCGGCGTCCTCGCGGTTGGCGGCGACGCTCCGCGCCACACGTGCGGCGGCGGGGGCGTGACGGCGGTAGAGCTCGGCCAGAGCCGCCTCGTCGTTGACCGACGCCGCTCGTACCAGCGCGGCGTCGGTGCAGGTCGCCGTGTCCTCGAGGGCTTGCAGTCGCCTCGCCATTTCGCCCGTCTCCAGCCACGCCGCAGGTGGCCGGCTGATAATAGTCGTGCGATCCGCCCTCGCCGCCGCGGCCGGTCGACGGCCGGAGGCACGGTGGGCCCGGCCGGTTAACGTCGGGCCGCCCCCGACGTGAGGAGAGAGGACCGTGGCCCAACGAGGTGACAGCGGCTGGGAGGAGCACGAGCACGAGGCGGTGACCCACTCCCATCACCACTTCCACGTGACCCACAACTTCCGGGAGATGAGCGGGGCGTTCGAGCACCTCAGCTCAGAGCACGAGCACGAGCACGACCACGCCGGAATCCGCCACAGCCACTACCCGCACGAGGACTTCGAGCGCGAGCACCAGGGCGAGGCACACGTGCACGACCACGGCGAACCGGTGAAGCCGGGGAGGGCGACCAAGAAGGCGGCCAAGGCGACCAAGAAGGCGGCCAAGGCGACCAAGGAGCCGACGGGCGGCTGACGGCCGGGGCCCGCCGGCGGCCCGCCGGCGGATTCTCAGCGAACGCTCGGACCGCTCACAGCTTCCTCCCAGCGGCCGGTGGTTGTCTGCCGGCATGGAGACCTCGGCGACCAGCACCAAGGGGACGGAGCGAGCCCGGCCGTCGTTCGACGAGCCACCCACCCCGCCGGGCTCGCCGGCCCTGCCGCCCGACCCGCCCGACGGAACGCCCTCGCCCGCCGCCCCACCCCCACCGCCCCCCA
>DATAAF010000088.1:0-70486 GCA_036260255.1 Acidimicrobiales bacterium
CGAAGCTGCTTTCGGCGGGCCGGTCGCCTCGTCGTGACCCACCTGTGGCCGACGGTCGACCGCGACCGCAGCCGCCGGGACGCCGAGACCGCCCTCGGCGGACCGGTGGAAATGGCCGTGGAGAACGAGAGGTACGAGGTCTGAGAGCCGACGGCCGCCAGCCCGACGACCTCCGCCCGGTGTCGTTCACACGCGACTTCACCGAGTTCGCCGCCGGCTCGGTCATGGTGGCCATGGGCCGAACCCGGGTGCTGTGCACCGCGTCGGTCGACGAGCGGGTCCCGCCGTGGATGCGGGGGAAGGGCACCGGCTGGGTGACCGCGGAGTACTCGATGCTGCCGGGGGCGACCACCGAGCGCACGGACCGCGAGGTCAATCGGGGCCGACCGTCGGGCCGCACCCACGAGATCCAGCGGCTGATCGGGCGCTCGCTGCGGGCGGTGACCGACCTGGCGGTGCTGGGCGAGCGCCAGGTCGTCGTCGACTGCGACGTGCTGCAAGCCGACGGGGGCACCCGCACCGCCTCCATCTGCGGCGGTTACGTGGCCGCCCACGACGCCTTCACCCGCCTGGTGCAGTCGGGCTCCTTGGCCGCCCACCCGATGCCCATGGCCTGCGCGGCGGTGTCGGTGGGGGTGGTCGACGCGGTGGCGCTGCTCGACCTCGACTACTCCGAGGACGTGCGCGCCGAGGTCGACATGAACGTGGTCATGACCTCGACGGGCCGTTACGTCGAGGTGCAGGGGACGGCGGAGGGGCTGCCGTTCAGCCGGGCCGAGCTCGACGACCTGCTGGGGCTGGCCGAGCACGGCATCGCGTCCCTTCTCGACGCCCAGGTCGAGGTGCTGGCCGTGCCGCCGGTGCCCCGGCGGTCGCGGCCCTGAGCGTGCGCCTGGTCCTGGCCACCGCCAACCTCGACAAGGCGGTCGAGATCGCCGCATTGCTGGACGGGTCCGGCTTCGAGGTGGCGCCCCGCCCGGCCGACGTGCCCGACGTCCCCGAGACGGCCGACACCTTGGAGGCCAACGCCCGCCTCAAGGCGCAGGCGATCCTGGCGGCCACCGGGGAGGCGGCGGTGGCGGACGACACCGGCCTCGAGGTCGACGCGCTCGGCGGGAGGCCGGGGGTGTGGGCGGCGCGCTACGCGGGCGAGGGGGCGACGTACGCCGACAACGTGGCCAAGCTGCTGGCCGAGTTGGAGGGGGTCGAGGACCGGCGGGCCCGGTTCCGCACCGTCGCGTTGGCGTGCTTCCCCGACGGCCGAGAGGTGGTGGCCGAGGGTCAGGTGGACGGGCACATCGCAACCGAGCCCCGGGGGGCCGGGGGCTTCGGGTACGACCCCGTCTTCGTGCCCCACGGCGGCGACGGCCGCACGTTCGCGGAGATGACGGTCGCCGATAAGGCCGCCGTCTCCCACCGGGGCCGGGCCTTCCGTGCCCTGGCGGCGGCGCTGGCCGCCAACTGACGGAACTGCTCCTAGCCCACCCAGCCCTCGGGCAGGAGGGTGTCGCCGTAGAACACCTGCCAGCCGTGGTAGGCGAGATACGTCCGCTCGTTGGCCGCGATCACGCCGGCGTAGGCGGTGACGGCCCGGACGTAGCGCTGGCTGGGGTTGTAGGCGTAGAGGGCGGCCGCCATGTTGCCCGGCGCCCCCCGCGCCCGGAGGAGGCGGGCGGCGGCGAGGATCGAGTCGTGGGTGGAGTTGATGTCGCCGCCCCTGCCGTAGATGGCCCAGGTGGACGGGAGGAACTGCATCGGCCCCTTGGCTCCGGCCGAGCTGTCGCCCCGGATGCGGCCCATGCGGGTCTCGACCAGGTGGATGGCGGCCAGGTACTCCCAGGGCACCCCGACCGCCTGCTGGGCCGCCTTGTACTCGGCCAGCAACTCGCTCGCCGGCGGAGGCGGGACGATGCGCCACTTGGGCAGCTGTGGTTGCGGCCGCGACAGCCTGGCCAGCTCGACGCCGGCGAGGGCGTTGGCCTCCACCGCTGGCCGGAGGGCGGCGGGGACCAGACTCGCCACCTTCGGCTGCCAGTCGGGGTTGCGGACGATGAGGCGGTAGAGGCCCTGCTGCTCCCGTCCCAAGGCGGGCAGGTCGGCCTCGGGCGTCGCCGGGTCGCGGATCGCGGCCTCGACCGCGCTCAGCCCGGCGGCGACGCCCTCGGGCGTCTCGACCACCGGCGGGGTCGCCGTCGTGGTCGGGCTGGCGACGGTCGACGTGGGCGAGCTCCGGGGCACCGGTGCCGAGGCCAGCGCACCGCCCGACGACGCCTGCTCGGCGCACCCGCCCACGGCCAGCGCCACGACCAGACCCGGAGCGAGGAGAGCCGTTCGCACCCGTTCCAACGTATCGACCAACGTATCGACCGCCGCCGGCAACGGCGCTCACTCGGTCGGCCCCTCGGGGCCGGCCACTACTACTGCCGCGGTGCACATATTGCGCACGTCCCACAGGGCGTAGTAGACGCGTGGGGTCTATTTCGGCTGGGGACCTGGGGGACCGCCCGTGAGACACACGAGGATCGTCGCTGCCGTCATCGCTCTCGCCCTGTCGGGGCTCCTGGGCCACGTCTCGCCGGCCCATGCCGGGCACGTCAGGTGCGGGCAGGTCATCACCCAGAGCACCAGGCTGGACAGTGATGTCGGCCCCTGCTCCAACAACGGGATCGTCGTCGGCGCCGACAACATCACCCTCGACCTCAACGGCCGCCGCGTCTTCGGCACCGCCGGGCCCGGCGACCGGGCGGGCGTCTACGTGTTCCGCCGGAACGGGGTCACGGTGAGGAACGGGACCGTCAGCAACTTCGACGGTGGCGTCGTCATCGAGGGCGGGTCGAGCAACACCGTCGCCAACGTCGTCGCCCGAGACAACATCGGCCGAGGGACGGGCGCCCAGCGCACGATCTACGGCGACGGCATCGCCATCCTGTCGTCGGTCGACAACCGCGTGCTCAACAATCGGGCGATCAACAACGGGCCGTTCGCCGGCATCGGGGTGTACTCGGCGGTCGACCAGGACCATCCCCGCGAGACGACGGGGGTGTCCAGCGGCAATCTCCTCGAAGGAAACCAGATCTCCGACAACATCCGGGCCCGGGACGGCAGCCTCAACAACCCGGAGGCCTCCGGGGTGCGCTTCGAGCCCGGCGGTTCGAGGAACACCGCCCGGAACAACCAGATGCTCCGCAACGGCATCGACGGGATCCAGATCTTCTCCGGAGGCGGCGAGCACGTGGTGGAGAACAACCTGATCCACGGCAACGGCTTCTTCCGGACCGCCGTCCGCCGGGGCAACGGCATCACGCTCTTCCGAGGGAACGCCAACAACGTGATCCGCAACAACCGCATCACTCGAAACGCCGACAGCGGCATCTGGGTGCAGGGCCCCGCGGGCGCCAACCCGGGCTCGGTCGGGAACCGGATCGTCGACAACTACGCCGTGGGCAACGTGGCCTTGCCGACGATCGTGAACGCCAACTTCGCCCCGCACTTCGACCTCAACGACCGCAACCCCGACTGCGACGCCAACGTCTGGTTCGGCAACTCCTACCGCACGGCGAACCCGCCGTGCACCACCGCCGGCGGCCGCCGGCTCTGACCCCGTCCGGGCGCCAGTCGAGTCGAGGCTGCCGTTGGGGTTGTAGCGCGCCAGGGCGAAGTCCTCGCTGGTGCCGTTGAACGAGCTCCCGGCGGCGATGATCTTCGCGTCGCCTTGCAGGGCGACGGCGGCGAACGTCGCCCGGCGCGGGCTCGGGTTCCCGGTGGCCACCTTCCCGCTCCCGGGAGGCCAAAGCCAGTATCCGGCTCCCCAGCCATGTCCCCTCCCGTCCCGCTGCCAACGACCGCCGACGGTCGCAGTGCCGACGGAGAGATTCGAACTCTCACTGACGACGCCCTAAACGTCGTGCCTCTGCCAGTTGGGCTACGTCGGCTCGGGCAATGGCCGACCTCCTGTCTACACCATGCCCGCCTCCGCACGGACGTCCGGACCGCTACCCTCGACCCATGACCCCCGATCAGCTGGTAGTCCCCACCTTCACCGGCCAGATGACCCAGGGCGACCGGGCGAACGACGTCTACGCCCGGCTGTTGAAGGAGCGCATCGTCTTCCTCGGCACGCAGGTCGACGACGCCGCCGCCAACCTCATCTGCGCCCAGCTGCTGCTGCTGCAGAGCGAGGACGACGAGAAGGACATCTTCCTCTACATCAACTCCCCGGGGGGCTCGGTCTCGGCCGGGATGGCCATCTACGACACCATGCAGTACGTCACCTGCGACGTGGGCACCATCTGCCTCGGCCTGGCCGCGTCCATGGGGCAGTTCCTGCTCTGCGCGGGCACGCCCGGCAAGCGCTACGCCCTCCCGCACTCGCGGGTGCTGATGCACCAGCCGTCCGCCCAGATGCAGGGCGCGGCGGTCGACATCGCCATCCACGCCGAGCAGATCGTCTACACCAAGAGGATCATGGCCGAGCGCATCGCCCAGCACACCGGCCAGAAGGTGGAGCAGATCGAGACCGACTTCGACCGCGACCGCTGGTTCACCGCCGAGGAAGCCCGCACCTACGGGATCATCGACCACGTGATCTCGCGGTC
This sequence comes from Acidimicrobiales bacterium, assembly GCA_036260255.1. Lineage (GTDB taxonomy): Bacteria > Actinomycetota > Acidimicrobiia > Acidimicrobiales > AC-14 > DASZJY01. The sequence continues at coordinate 4,596 of DATAAF010000088.1, forward strand.
GCGCCAGGTCGCGGCCTGAGCCTGCATCGAGGGGACGGCGGCGGCCGGCCCTGAGGGCGGGGCTTTGAGGGTCGCCGTAACCGGGGCGTCGGGCCTGATCGGGTCGCACCTCGTCCGATCGCTCCAGGCCGACGGACACGAGGTCACCCGGCTGGTGCGCCGGGAGGCGACCGGGCCGGGCGAAGTCCGTTGGGACCCCGGGAACGGCAGCGTCGACGCCGCCGGGCTCGAGGGCCACGACGCGGTCGTCCACCTGGCCGGCGCCGGCCTCGGCGACCACCGCTGGACCAACGCCTACAAGGCCACGGTCCTCGACAGCCGGGTGGGGGCGACGAGCCTGTTGGCCGAGACCCTCGCCTCCCTCGACCGTCCGCCGGCGGTGCTGGCGTCCGGCTCGGCCGTCGGGTACTACGGCGACAGGGGCGACGAGGAGCTCACCGAGGAGAGCGCGCCGGGCACGGGCTTCCTCGCCGAGGTGGTGCAGGCGTGGGAGGCATCGGCGGCGCCGGCCGCCCGGGCCGGCATCCGCGTGGCGTTCCTGCGCAGCGGCATCGTCCAGAGCCCGGACGGGGGCGCCCTCAAGCGCCTGCTCCTGCCGTTCAAGCTGGGCCTCGGGGGACGGATCGGCTCGGGCCGCCAGTGGCTGAGCTGGGTCGCCATCGACGACGAGATCGGCGCCATCCGCCACGTCCTCGCCGACGAATCGGTTGCCGGCCCCGTCAACCTCACCGCGCCGAACCCCGTCACCAACGGCGACTACACCCGCACCCTCGGCCGGGTGCTGCACCGCCCGACCGTCGTGCCCACGCCCACGCCGGCGCTCCAGTTGCTCCTCGGCCGGGAGCTGGTCTCGGAGATGCTCCTCGGGGGCCAGCGGGTCGTCCCAACGGTGCTCCGGGCGTCGGGGTACACGTTCTCCCACCCCCGGCTCGAGCAGGCGCTGGCGGCCATGCTCGACCGGCGGGGCCGCTGATCGAGGAATTTCTTCACTGCCCTTGCGTAGAGGCGTAGCCTTGGGGCATGGCGGACGGCGTGATCTCGCAGGCAACCATCCCCCAGGGCGGCGAGCACACCGGCGACGACGGGTTGAGCGGGTTCTGTCCGCTCTACCACCGGGCGATCGAGATCGTGGGCCGGCGATGGACCGGCGCGATCGTGCGGGCCTTGCTCGCCGGGAACATCAGGTTCAGCCAGATCCGGGCCACGGTGCCCGGGCTCTCCGACCGGCTCCTCTCCGAGCGGCTCAAGGAGCTCGAGGCCGAGGGCATCGTCGAGCGGCGCGTGCAGGCCCTGACCCCGGTGCGCATCGAGTACCACCTCACACCCAAAGGCGAGGCGCTGGGTTCGGTCGTGCAGGCGGTCTCGGCGTGGGCCGAGGCGTGGCTCGCCGACGAGCCCGCCGTCCACGCCTGATCGCGCCCACCGGCCGGCAGCGGCCGTCCTAGGCTCTGGCCGATGGTGAGTCGAGCGGCGCCGACGGCCCGGTCGCCCCGGGTGCTCCTGGCGGCGATGGTCGCCCTCGCCTTCGTCGCCGTCGGCTGCAGCCGCGCCGACCCCGAGCGGCGGGCCGCGGTGTCCGCCGCGCCGGCGCCGCCCCCGGCAGTCGAGCCCGCCGCCCCGCCGGCCCCAGCGCCGCCTCCGTCGCCTCCGAAGAGCCTGGTGGCCACCGCCCGGGTGCCTGCCGTGCAGGTGTACGCCGATCCCTCGACGGCGACGCCCACCGCGTCCATCGCCAACCCCAACGACTACGGCGTGCCCGTGGTCTTCCTCGTGAAGGCGCCCCTGGGCGACTGGCTGCACGTCGCCCTGCCCAAGCGGCCGAACGGGGCCACCGGGTGGATCCGCGCCTCCGACGTCACCCTCACCGAGAGCGAGTGGAGGCTCAAGGTGGAGCTGGGCGCTCGCAAGCTCACCGTGTGGAAGGGCGCCGACGTCGTGCGGGAAGAGACGGTGGCCATCGGCATGGCCCGCGCCCCCACGCCCACTGGCGACTTCTACCTCACCGAGCTGTTGGACACCGGGAACCCGGCCGGGCCCTACGGGCCGTGGGCGTTCGGCCTGTCCGCCTACTCCGACGTCTACACCAGCTTCGCCGGTGGCCCGGGGCAGGTCGGCCTCCACGGCACCAACGAGCCGACCAAGCTCGGGCGCGACGTGAGCCACGGCTGCATCCGGGTGACCAACGAGGCCATCACCGCCCTCGCCACCGAGCTGCCCGTCGGGTCGCCGATCACGATCGTCCCCTGACGCAACGTCGGGGGGCTCCGCCCCCGACGACCCCCTCCGGGCCGACCGGCACCCAGTCAGCGGCGGACGGCGACCAGGACCTCGGAGCTCAATCCCCAGGCGGTTACGACCTGGTGGTGCTGCACCGCCCACTTGTTCCGGTCGAGGGCCCCTGCGATGGCGACGGGGCGGCAGCCGCCCAGCGCCGCCGGCCACCTTCGCCACACGCCGAACCACAACCGCTCGAGCACGCGGGCCGCCGGCGTGGCGCCGTGGGTGAGCCCCGAGACGCACAGCCGGCCGCCCGGCTCGAGGACCCGGTGGGCCTCGGCCAGCGCCGCCGCCGTGTCGGTGGTCGAGAGCAGGTCGAGCAAGTACGTGGCCAGGAAGCGGTCGGCACCGGCGTCGGCGACGGGCAGTGGCCAGGAGCCGTCGGCGAGCCGGACGACCGCCCGGTCCGCCCACGGCGCCACGCGGTCCCGGGCCAGCGCGACCATCCTCGGGCTCACGTCGAGACCGAGGTAGCGCGTGTCCGGCGCCAGATGGCCGCCGAGCAGCCGGGCGGCCAGACGGCCGGTGCCGCAGCCCAGCTCGACGAGGGACCGGGCCGCCTCGAAGGCGCCCGCCTCCAGCAGAGCGTCGATCGCGGGGTCCTCGTAGAACGACTGGCGGTCCTGAAAGCGGCCGATGCGGTCGTAGAGCCGCCGGGCCCGCTCGGGGCTGATCGCCACGCCAAGGACATACCACCGCGTCCGCCGCAGCGCGTCCGCCGACCGCTTGTTAGGGGCGCCGCACGCGTAGCCTGACGCGATGATCTTCGCCCGCCGCGCCGCTCCCATGCCCACGGCCCAGACTGCGCTCCCCGGCCGGCCCGACCCCCTGCCCGTCCCGCCGGCCCATGCCGTCAACGGCCACCCGCTCCGCCCGCCGTTCCCCGACGGGATGGAGACGGCCCAGTTCGCCATGGGCTGCTTCTGGGGCGCCGAGCGGGTGTTCTGGCAGACCGACGGCGTGTACACCACCGCGGTCGGCTACGCCGGGGGGTACACACCCAACCCGACGTACGAGGAGGTCTGCAGCGGGCGCACCGGCCACGCCGAGACCGTCCTCGTCGTGTTCGACCCGGCGGTCGTCGGCTACGACGCTCTGCTCAAGCTCTTTTGGGAGAACCACGACCCGACCCAGGGCATGCGTCAGGGGAACGACGTCGGCACGCAGTACCGGTCGGCCGTCTACTGGGCGTCCGAGGCCCAGCACGAGGCGGCCGTCCGCTCACGTGACATGTTCGCCGAGCGTCTGTCCGCCGCCGGATACGGCCCCATCACGACCGAGATCGCCCCCGCCGGCCCCTTCTACTACGCCGAGGCGTACCACCAGCAGTACCTGGCCAAGAACCCCTACGGCTACTGCGGCCTGGGGGGCACCGGCGTGAGCTGCCCCATCGGGCTGGCCACGGCGGACTGAGAGAAAACCGGCCGACGCCCGTCGGAGACAGCCCTCCTCGGACGACCATAAGGGCATGACCGAGCCGTCGGCGGAGGTCCGAGACCGACGGGCGGAGGTGCTCGAGCTCTACGACGCCTCCCTGTCCCACGTCTACGGCTACCTGCTGTCCCGCACCGGCCGGGCGTCACTGGCGGAGGAGCTCACCGCCGAGACGTTCCTCGCCGCCGTCGACGCCGCCCGACGCGACGACGCCCCCGTGCTCAGCGTCCCCTGGGTGCTCGGAGTGGCCCGCCACAAGCTTGTCGACCACTGGCGGCGCCAAGCCCGGGACGACCGGAAGCTGCGGGCGCTGGCCGAGGACGCCCCGCCGCCGGAGGACCCGTGGGACGTGCGCCTCGACGTCGCCCGGGCCCGCCAGACCCTCGAGCGCCTGGGACCGCAGCACCGGGCGGTGCTGGCCCTCCGGTACCTCGACGACCTTCCCGTCGCCCAGGTGGCCGAGCTGCTCGACCGCACGCTGCACGCGACCGAGGCGCTGCTGGTGCGAGCCCGCACCGCCTTCCGGCGGGCTTACGGCGAGGAGTCGTGCGATGGCTGACCCGTTCGAGGCGCTGCACGCACCGGTCGTCCCGACCGACCCCGCCCCCGACTTCGCCGCCCGGCTGCGCGCCCGCGTCGAGCAGGCCCTCGATGCGACCCGTCCTACGCCGCCCGCCGCCGAGGTCGCCGCCGTCGTCCCTTACCTCGCGGTGGCGGATGGGACCGGCGCGCTGGACTGGTACGGGGAAGCGTTCGGCGCCCGGCTGCGGGGCGACCCGATCCTCATGCCCGACGGGCGCGTCGGCCATGCCGAGGTGGAGATCGAGGGGGGCGTCCTGATGCTCGCCGACGAGTACCCCGAGCTCGGCGTGGTCGCGCCCCGTCCCGGCCAGGGGGCGGCCGTCACCCTCCACCTCACCGTCCCCGACGTGGACGGCGCGACGGCGCGCGCGGTGGGCGCCGGGGCCACGCTCGAGCGCCCGCCGGCCGACCATCCCTACGGGCGCAACGCCGTTGTGCGGGACCCGTTCGGCCACCGGTGGCTCCTCGCCTCCGCCCCCGCCCCCACCACCGCCGACGCCGGCGCCGGGCCCCGCCACGGGGACGTCGCCTACGTCTCCCTGTGGGTCCCCGACGTCGAGCGGGCGGCGACGTTCTTCTCGGCGGTGCTCGGGTGGACGTACGCCCCCGGCTCGGCCGGGCAGGGCAGGCAGGTGGTCGGCCGCTCGCCGAGCCACGGGCTGTGGGGCGGCCAGGCGCGCAGCACGCTGTTCCTGTGCCTCGCGGTCGACGACCTCGACGAGGCGCTCGAGCGGGCGCGTGGAGCCGGTGGTCGGGCGGGCCCGCCTCGGCTGGAGCCGTACGGCCGGGTGGCCGACTGCGCCGACGACCAGGGCCTGCCGTTCGCCCTCCTCGAGGTACCGGGTGGTGCCACGGGCGGGGACGGGACGGCCGTCGGCGCGGGCAACGGAGACCTCGCCTACATCACCATCGAGGTGGTGGACTCGGCCCGCGCCCGCGCCTTCTTCGGGTCCGTCCTCGGCTGGCGGTTCAGCCCCGGGCACGCCGCCGACGGCTGGGCGGTGGAGGACGTGGTGCCCATGACGGGCATGGCGGGAGGGCACGACCGGCCGACCGTCGTCCCCATGTACAGGGTCGACGACATCGCCGTCGCCGTCGAGCGCGTCCGTGCGTCCGGCGGGCGCGCCACCGAACCCGAGCGCCAGCCGTACGGCCTCACGTCGACGTGCACCGACGACCAGGGAACGAGGTTCTACCTGGGCCAACTATGATCAATCCGCGCATAGTGGTGGGAGGCTCGGGACATGGCCGAAGAAGGGCAGTGCACGGCGATCGTCGCCTACGAGGTCACGGCCGAGGACCGTGAGAAGTTCTTGAACGCCTGGAAGAAGGCGGACGACTACCTCAGGCAGCAGCCCGGCTACATCAGCAGCTCCCTGCACGAAGCGGCGTCGGCGAACCCCGACTTCCGCTTCGTGAACGTGGGCTGCTGGGCCAGCGCCGACGACTTCCGCAACGCGACCCAGAGCATCGGCTTCCGCGAGGCGTCGGGCTCGCTCGAGGCCTATCCGATCCACGCCGCCGCCTACCAGGTCGTCGAGATCTGACGACCCGGCGCCCGCCGCAGGGCGGGCGCCGATGAGTTCTGGTCGTCCCGACCGTCGTCTTCGGTGGAGAGGTCATCACCCGAAAGGACGGTCATCATGGGCAGGATCACGCCGTGTCTCTGGTTCGACACCGAGGCCGAGGAGGCGGCCACCTTCTACACCTCCGTCTTCCCCAACTCCCGGATCACCGGCGTCGCCCGCTACGGCAAGGCCGGCCCCCGGCCGGAGGGCATGGTGATGACGGTCAACTTCGAGCTCGACGGCCTGGAGTTCGTCGGCCTCAACGGCGGCCCCGAGTTCACCTTCGACGAGGCCATCTCGTTCCAGGTGAGCTGCCAGAGCCAGGCGGAGGTCGACGAGTACTGGGCCCGGCTCACAGACGGCGGCGAGGAGGGCCCCTGCGGGTGGCTCAAGGACAGGTACGGGGTGTCGTGGCAGATCATCCCCACCCGCCTCGTGGAGCTGCTCGACGACCCCGACCCCGACAGGTCCCAGCGGGCCATGACCGCCATGCTCGGCATGAAGAAGATCGACGTGGCGGCCCTGGAGCTGGCGGCGGCAGGGTGACGGCTAGGGCCTATTGCTTGTAGCCCTCGACGACCGTTGCGGGTCGGACGGCGGCTTCGTCGGGGTCCTGCCTGCTGGCCCGGCGGGCCCGGCGATCGTCGCGCGCGCCGAGCGTCCGGAATAGTGGATATGTCATCCATGTTTGACCGTGTGTCCACTCCGACTACGTCCCGAGGGGGACCGATGGCCTTCTCACCGGTCAGGCTCAACCACGCCGTCCTGTTCGTCGCCGACCTCGAGCGCTCGGTGCGCTTCTACTGCGACACCTTCGGCATGGAGGTGATCGCCCGCGAGCCGCGGGCGAACGCCGCCTTCCTGCGCCTACCGCGCTCGGGCAACCACCACGACCTCGGGCTCTTCGGCGTGGGGACCGCCGGGGGCCCCAAGCGCCGAGGGGCGATCGGCCTCTACCACCTGGCCTGGCAGGTCGACACCATCGACGAGCTGGCCGAAGCCCGCCGGGCGTTGCTCGACGCCGGGGCCTACACCGGCGAGTCCAGCCACGGCGCCACCAAGAGCATCTACGGCACCGATCCCGACGGCAACGAGTTCGAGATCATGTGGATGCTGCCCCGCGAGGAGTGGGGCGCCTACGAGCACACCGCCCCGATCGACCGCCTCGACCTGGCCGCCGAGCTGCGCCGCTGGTCGGGTGTCCCCACCGCCGGGCAGATCGCTGCCGAAGCGCCGTCCTAAGGCCGGAGCGCGGCCAGGCGCTGCTCGACGCCGTCGGCCAGACGGGCGAGGAGCCGCATCTCCTCGCGACCGGGCACCTCGGCCGCCAACTGGCGCACGTCGGCCAAGAGCCTCTCCAGGTCGGCGACCAGCAGTCCGACCAGGGCGGACTGGTCGCCGTGCGCCTGCCCGGCGAGGTTCGGGGGGTGGCGCCCGGACGGGCTGACGACGAGCGGCGACCGTCCCTCGATGCGGGCCTCGGCGTTGGCGACCTCGGCCGCCTGCTCCACGAGGAAACCCTGCAGCGCGTCGAGGGCGCGGCGCTGCTCGACGTCGGAGACCGACCACACCGCCTGCGTGGTCTCCTGGATGGCGGTGACGAGCTCGTCAAGGGCGACGCCCAGGGCTCGGTCGACTTCGGCGTCGTCGGGCTGTGCGCCGGACTGCGTCGGTTGCTGGCTGTGCTGACCGGTCATGCCGAGCTCCTATGGTGCTGACCGCCGGCGAGTGTTGTGAGCTGCTCCCGCGCCAGAGGGGCCACCTGGCCGCCGAAGAGCTCGATGCTCGACAGCAGCTGCTCGTGGGGCAGCGTCCCCGCGCTGTACTTCATGTCGAAGCGGGACAACCCGAGCCCGGTGGCAACCTTGACGACCTTGGCGGCGACGGTCGCCGGCGAGCCGACGAACAGGGCGCCGTCCGGCCCGCACAGGTGGTCGAACTGCGCTCTCGTCAGGGGCGGCCACCCCCGCTCCCGGCCGATGCGGCCGTGCATGGCGGCGTGGTGCGGCCAGAGCTCCTCGCGCGCCTGCTCGTCGGTCTCGGCCACATGGCCCGGGCAGTGGGCCGCCACCGGTTGGCGCGGCTTCCCGAACTGCTGAAGCGCCCGGTGGTACAGCTCGACCAGTGGCGCGAACCGGAGCGGCTCGCCGCCGATGATGGCCAGGGTGAGCGGGAGGCCATGGCGCGCCGCTCGGACCACGGACTGGGGGCTGCCGCCGACGCCGACCCACGTGCGCAACCGTCCCGACTCCACCGGCGGGAAGACGCGCTGGCCCTCGAGGGGCGGGCGAGTCCGACCGGCCCAATGGACCGGCTCCTGCTCGAGCAGCGCGACGAAGAGCTCGAGCTTCTCCTCGAAGAGCACCTCGTAGTCCTCCAGCTTGTAGCCGAAGAGCGGGAAGGACTCGATGAACGACCCCCGTCCGAGGATCACCTCGGCACGCCCGTTCGAGACCGCGTCGAGCGTCGCGAAGCGCTCGAAGACGCGCACCGGGTCGTCGGAGCTGAGCACCGTCACCGCCGATCCCAGGCGGATCCTCGAGGTGCGGCCGGCGATGGCGGCGAGCACGACCTCCGGTGCCGACACCGCGAAGTCGGCGCGGTGGTGCTCGCCGACCGCGAAGAAGTCCAGCCCCATCTCCTCGGCGAGAACGGCCTCGGCGACCACGTTGCGGATCACGTGGGCATGGGGCAGCAGCCGGCCACCGGCGTCGACCGAGACGTCGCCGAAGGTGTCGAGGCCGAGCTCGAGCTCGGAGGACGTGACATCGACGGTGGTGCGGCGAGCGATTCCTCATTGTGCTACCTCGACCGGGCTTCGAGGGCCCCGGGAGTATCCTCGGACCGAGAGAACGGCTCGCTCGGCTCGAAACAGGGCGGCGAGACGCTGAGGAGGGCGAGGTGACGGCGCCGTCTGACGACCCTCGTGCCGCCCGGCCCGGGCGGGCACGACCCCGAGAGCAGCGAGACCAGGCAGGTGCCGACAGGAGCGGCGGGCGCCGACCCTGGCGGGTCGAGGGCGCACGTCCCGACGGCGCCGCGGGGGGAACGATCAAGCCGGGAAGGCGTCGCCAGCCGTCGTTCTGGGCCGTGGTGGCGGCCATGTTCCTCGTCAACTGGTTCCTGTCCGCCTGGCTCCTCGCCGAGCCCTCTCGAACGGAGATCCCTTACACCTTCTTCCGGGACCAGGTCGAGGCGGGCAGGGTCGCCGAGATCACCTCGACCGAGGACGCCATCGAAGGTCGTTTCCGGGAGGAGGTGAAGTACCCGCCGGGGAAGGACGGCGAGGCGGTGACCCGGTTCAGCACACACCGGCCGTCGTTCGCCGAGGACGACCTCTTCCGCCTCTTGGACGACAAGGGGGTGGAGGTCAACGCCCGGCCGACGCCCGGGCCGTCTGTGCTGGAGCGCCTGCTCGTGGGCTTCGGCCCGACGCTCCTCCTGCTCGGCCTCTTCTTCCTGATGGCCCGCCGGGTGGGCGGGACGGCCGGCCTGGGCGGTTTCGGCTCCTCCCGGGCGCAGCGGTACGAGCCTGAGGCGGGCCGGCGGGTCGGGTTCGCCGACGTGGCCGGTATCGACGATGTCGAGGAGGAGGTCGCCGAGATCGTGGACTTCCTCCGCCATCCCGATCGCTACCTGCGACTGGGGGCGACCGTGCCGAAGGGCGTCCTCCTGGCCGGCCCGCCGGGGACGGGGAAGACGCTCCTGGCCCGGGCGCTCGCCGGTGAGGCGAACGTCCCCTTCTACTCGGTGTCCGCCTCCGAGTTCATCGAGATGATCGTGGGCGTCGGCGCCAGCCGGGTGCGGGACCTGTTCGAGCAGGCCAAGAAGGACGCCCCGGCGATCATCTTCATCGACGAGCTCGACTCCATCGGCCGGGCGCGGGGCGGGCCGACCAGCGTCGGCGGGCACGACGAGCGTGAGCAGACGCTGAACCAGATCCTCACCGAGATGGACGGCTTCGACGGCACCGAAGGCGTCGTGGTCCTGGGTGCGACCAACCGGCCCGAGGTTCTCGACCCCGCCCTGCTTCGGCCGGGGCGGTTCGACCGGCGGCTGACGATCAGCCCACCGGACCAGGAGGGGCGGCGCCAGATCCTCGCCGTGCACGTCCGCGGGGTGCCGCTGGCCGACGAGGTGGACCTCTCGACGGTGGCAGCCATGACGCCGGGGATGGTCGGCGCCGAGTTGAAGAACCTCGTAAACGAGGCGGCGATCCTCGCCGCCCGCCGCGGGCGGGAGCGGGTCCAGCTGTCGGACTTCAACGACGCCCTCGAGAAGATCGTGCTCGGGACGGCCCGACGGGTCGTCCTCTCGCCCGAGGACCGTCGCCGGACGGCGTACCACGAGGCCGGCCACGCCCTCGTCGGCATGCTCACGCCGGGGGCCGACCCCGTGCGCAAGATCTCCATCGTCCCCCGCGGCCACGCCCTCGGGGTCACCTTCCAGAGCCCCGAGGCCGACCGCTACGGGTACTCGGCCAGCTACCTCCTCGGGCGCATCGCCGGCGCCCTGGGAGGCCGGGCCGCCGAGCAACTGGTCTACGGCGAGGTGACCACAGGAGCCGAGAGCGACATCGAGCAGGCGACCAAGATCGCCAGGCAGATGGTCGGTCGGTGGGGCATGTCGTCGGCGGTCGGCCCGGTGTCGCTCCTGCCCGGCCCGGGCGAGCAGCCGACGCTGGGCTTCGACGGCAACGAGCCCGGGCCGGGCACGCGTGAGCGTCTCGACGCCGAGGTGCGACGGCTCCTCGAGGAAGGGAACGAGCGCGCCCGCCAGACCCTCGCCGAGAACCGGTCGAGCCTCGAGAGCCTCGTCGCGGCGTTGCTGGAAGCAGAGACGCTCGACGCCGACGAGGCCTACCGGGTGGCGGGCATCCCCCGCACCGTCGACGGCCGAGCGAGGGCACTGGGCCAGACAGCTCGCGGGGAGGCCGGCGGGGACGGAGCGGGCTCCAGCGACGAACAGGACGCGCGACTACAAGGGGGAGTGCCCTGAGCGCCGCCGACGGCGGCGCCCCCAGCTGACAAACCGCCGCCGACCCCGGGTCGGAGAGGGAGGCACGATGCGAGACCTTGAGCGCCGAGGCGTGCAGGACCTGATGGCGAAGGGGGCACAGCTCGTGGAGGTCCTGCCCCGCGACGAGTTCGAGGACGAGCACCTCCCCGGCGCCGTCAACATCCCGTTGGCGAAGATCGAGAGCGACGCGGCGACGATGCTCGACAAGAACTCGCCGGTGGTCCTCTACTGCTGGGACTCGGCCTGAGACCTCAGCCCACGAGCCGCGTGGCGGCTCGAGAGCCTCGGCTTCACGGAGGTCTACGACTACACCCACGGCAAGCTGGACTGGATGGCGGCGGGGCTTCCCACCGAGGGGGCGGAGGCCGGCCGCCCGCGGGCGGGCGACGTCGCCCGCCGCGACGTGCCGACGTGCGCCCCGGGCGAGAGCATGGCCGAGGTCCGCCAACGGGTCGCCGCCGCCGGGTGGGACGCGTGCGTGGTGGTCAACGACGAGCGCGTCGTCTTCGGCCTCATGCGGAAGAACGAGCTGGGCAAGGGGGGCGACGGGCCTGCGAAGGCGGCGATGCGACCGGGCCCCAGCACCTTCCGGCCCCACGTCCCCATCGAGGAGATGGCGCACTACATGATCGAGCACGAGTTGCCGTCCTCCCCGATCACGACGTCCGACGGCCGCCTGGTGGGGCTGCTCACCGTCGAGGACGCCGCCCGCGTCGCCCACGAGCAGCACGCCCGATGACGTCCGCGCCCGAACCTCAAGCGGTCGCGACGTGCAGCCGCTGCGGCAGGGCGATCGAGGGCTGCGCGCTCTGCGAGCAGGAGGCGTGCGGGCACCTGCTGTGCTACCGCTGCGTCCGCGTCCTGTTCCGCCAGGAGCTCGCCCACCCGCACATCCACGGAGGGTGAGGTGTCAACCAACGCGGTCTAGTGTCGGGTGGTGCCCGCGGTAGGAAAGCTCGAGGACTGGCAGCTGGCGGCGTGGCGGCAGCTGCAGCGGATGCATTTTCAGCTGACCGCCAAGCTCAGCCGGGAGCTCGCGGCTCAGACCGGTCTGTCGTACCAGGACTACCTGGTGCTCTTCGTGCTCCGCGACCGCCCCGAGCACCGGATGCGAGCGTTCGAGCTGGGCAACGAGCTGGCGTGGGAGAAGAGCCGCCTGTCCCACCACGTCGCCCGCATGGAGCAGCGGGGCCTCGTCCGGCGGGAGAAGTGCGCGACCGACCACCGGGGAGCGTTCGTCGTCCTCACCGCCAGGGGGCGCAAGGCCATCGAAGTGGCCGCCCCGCTGCACGAGAGCAACGTCCGCCGCCACTTCGTCGACCTGGTCGCCCCCGACGAGCTGCGCACCCTGAGCGAGGCGGCCCGCCGGGTGCTCGAGAAGCTCGCCGCCGACGACGCCGGTCCCCGCGGCGGGACGGACGCCGGGTGAGCGGTCGGCCCGGCGCCGCCGACCCAGTCGGCGACGCCGTCGCCGACGCCCTCAGGGACATGCTCTTCGGGGCGTCGGTCGAGATCGCCTACACCCTTCGTGGTTCGGAGCCCCCACCGGTCGAGAAGCGCCCCGGCACGGCCGCGGCCACCGGTCCGTGCCCCGGTGGTCGGCAGGCCACCGTGGTCGTGCGGCTGGGCGAGCGCGCCGCCCGGTTGATCAGCCCGGGCACACCGAGCTCCCTGGGCGAGCTTCTCGACACGCTGCCGGGAGCCGCCCTCCGGGCGGTCGACCAGCTCCGCACCGCCACGGACGACGACCGCCCGGCGGCGCCGGCGCTGCGCCGCGCCGTCCGGGACACGCTCGCCGCCGAGGTCCTCGGGAGCTACCTCGCAGCGCGGTTGGGTGCGCCCGCCAGCGGGCACCTGGTGGCGGAGACGGTCGAGTACCTCATCGAGCTCAGTGGCACCCGCGTGGAGGCCCACGGTCTCACGCACGGCGTCGTGGTCTCCGACGTCCTGGACCACCCGCCGAGGATCCCGCTCCATTACCCCGAGGACCTCCGGGCGGTGAAGCGGGCGCCCCTGCTCTTCGACGGGCGGCGCTCGGTCCTCGTCGTGGACCCCCAGGGCTGCGCCCGGACGGAGCTGCAACGCCACCGGCTCGGCCGCCTGGGCGGCGAGCCGACGCTGGCGCCGACGAGCGACGGCTGGTCCGACAGCGGGTCGCTGGTCGCCGAGGTCACCCGCGTCATCGGCGGGGTGGGGTTCTACGTCCGTGCCGACCGCACCATCTGGACCTTCGTCGACGGTCAGCCTCTCGTGGTACGGCGGGGCGAGCACTGGACCGCGTTCCCGCTCGAGCTGGCGGCGGCGATCGCCAACATGATCGGGGGTGGGCGGGCCGCCGCGCTGGTGGCCCGGGCCGCGTTCACCATCTCGGCCCAACCCCACGGTGCCATCCTCGCCATCGTCGACGAGCCCGGTGCGGTGGACGACGTCGTCTCCCTGAAGGACCGCTACGACCTCCGCGGCGACATCGACCCGTCCGCCCGGCGACCGGAGACGCGCCTTCACCACCTGATCGACGCCGAGGACCTCGACGAGCACACGCTTGCCCGGTTGGCCACGCTCGACGGAGCGACGATCCTCGACCGCGACGGCAACCTGGTGGCCTACGGGGCCATCGTCACCACCGCCGACAGCGAGCACGAGGGGGCCCGCACGGCGGCCGCCCGAACCCTTTCGGAGACGGCGATCGTCGTGCTCAAGGTGTCCGTCGACGGCGACATCACCGTGTTCCAGTCGGGCGCCCTGGTCACGACGCTCCTCGGCCACCCCGCCCACGTCGAAAGGGGAGGGGCGGCGCGAGATCACGGCGACGCCTGATCGCCCTAGTCACCGCCGCGCCACCGCCGCCTGCGCGTGCCGGCACGATGCCGGGGCCGGAGAGCGGCGTCTCCGGCCCCGACTCGTGCCGATGGTGTCAGCGGGAGGTGATCTGGATGGTGGTGACGACCGGATCGAACGAGGCCTCGGTCACCTTCAATTGGTAGCTGCCGGGGGTCAAGTCGGCACCGTTGCACATGGCCGTTGGCGTGGTGCAGAACTGGCTGTTCCGGGTGGCGAGCGTGAACACGTACTGACCGCTGGCCGGGTCGAAGCGCATGTCGTCGCCCTCGTCGGCGGCGAGGTCGAGCCCGAGGTCCGTTGCCGTGCCGGTGACAGTGTCGCTGAGCTTGGTGAGGTCGACGTCCGGACGAAGCGTGCCGACGGGAGTGCCCTGGCAGTCCGTCACTTCGATCTTGACGGGAACCTTGCGGCCCAGCTGGAACGTGCTCGAGCCGTCCATGCTGACGGGCGCCAGGAAGCCCGTGCGGTTGAAGAGAAGGGAGACGGCCCCCGGCGCCGACACTGCGGCCTGCCCGCCGTCGTCGTCGGTCGCCTGTACGCCGATGGTGTACCGGCCGGCGGCGTAGCGATGGGCGCCGTCGAAGCGGGAGCCCGTGAAGCCCTCGGGTGGCGTCCCGTCCCCCCAGTCGATGCTGCCGCGGTGGGCGTCGTTGACCCCGGGGTCGGCGACGGTGAACGACAGCCGGACGTCGTTGCCACCCAGGCACGCCGCCTGCCCGCCGGTGACGGCCAGGCCCTCGATCTTCGGCGAGGCGTTGGTCACCGTGACCAGAACTTCGTCGGCCACCTTCTGGAAGTCGCGGGCGGCGGTTATGGTCGCCCGATAGGTGCCGTCGTCGGTGCACGTGAGGGTGGTCGCGGCGGCCCGGGAGTCGGAGAAGGTGCAGCTGGCACCGGCGTCCGTACCCGACTCGGTCGCGACCCTCCAGGCGACCGCGGCCCCTTCTGTCGCCGTGCCCGCGAGGGAGATCGGCGAGCCCTCCGCCCCGCTCACGTCGGGGCCGGCCGAAGCCGTCAGCGGGGGTGTCCGGTTGAGGAAGGTCCCCACCTGGTCGTCGTCGGTGGCCGTCACCGCCAGGTCGAGCCTCGTGTCACCGTCGAGGTGGGCCACGGCCACCCCCCTGGGATCGGTGCCCGCGGTGAACCTCGGACCGGTCGACAGGTGACCGGTGCCGTCATTGAGCAGGACGGTCACGAAGTCGTCGGTTCCCGAGTCGAACTCGTCGCCCCGGGAGACGACGACCAGGTCCATGTCGCCATCGCCGTCGAGGTCGCCGCCGTCGACGTCCTGGGGCCGGGCCAGGCTGACGGGCTGGCCGATCACCGCGAACTGGGCGCTCCCCTGGTTCAGCAAGACCTGGGCGCCTCCGCCGCCGTCGGCGAAGGCCAGGTCGAGGCGCCCGTCGCCGTCGAAATGGGCGAAGACCGGCGACGAGGTCTTGGCCTCGAAGGACTCGAACTCCTGGCGGACGACCAGGAGGCCGGCGTTGTTCACCAAGATGTGGGTGCGACCGCTGCCGGTGGCCACCAGGTCCTCGTCGCCGTCGCCGTCCAGGTCGGCGGCGCCAAGGAAGCGGGGCGTGGCGACGGGGAACTTGATCGGCGAACCGAAGCCACGGGCGCCGTCGTTGCGCAGTACGAAGATGGCGTTCTCCGACGGGTTCGCCACCGCCAGGTCGGGGAGCCCGTCGTCGTTCAAGTCGAGAGGGGCGACCCCCCGGGGTGCCTCTCCGGCCCGGAAGCCGTGCTGCTCGAAGCGTCCGGTGCCGTCGCCGAACAGGACCTCGACCTCGAGGTCGTCGGCCACCGCCGTGATGTCGACGTGGCCGTCGCGGTCGAAGTCGGCCAGCTTCACCTCGTGGGGCCCGACCACGACGCCGCCCAGAGACTCGAGGCGGCGGTTCCCGAGGGCGCCCTGACCGTCGTTGAAGAGCACGCTCACGCCGCCGCCGAGCTCGGTGATGTTGCCTACAGCCACATCGACGTCGCCGTCCTCGTCGAAGTCGGCCGCCACCGCGTCTGTCGGTCCGTCACCCGAGTCGAAGGATCCGTGGCGAACGAAAGTGACGGCCGCCGAAGCCGTGGTGGCCGGAGCAACCAGGCCGACGACGACGAGGCCGGGCAGCCCCAGCCCGATCAGCGCTGCTCTCGCCCATCTCGTGATCCTGTTCATCGTTGGTCCTCCTTCTTCTCGGACGCGTTCCGAGTCCGCAGGTCCATCCCGCCAGCGCGAGTGGCGTGCCAGTCGCCGGCCTGGCAGGGAACGAACTTCGACGAGCGTGACGGTCGGGACCGCGGCCGGCCATCGGTGCCGAGTACGCATTCCCGAGCCCCGAGTACCGATTTCTGGCGGCTAGTGCTTCCCGGGCCTCCGAGGCGCGGCGACCGTGCAGGCGCTGATGGAAGGCGAATCGGTCGTGGACAGCTCCCAGTACGCCGCCACCGTGTGCCCCCGTCTCGACGTACGGAACGCCCTGACGCTCAGGGGGAAGGGACGGCCCTGCGCGCGTCCGCGATCAGCGCGGCCACGGCGGTGCGGGACGAGACGCCCAGCTTGGCCAGGATGTGGGCGACGTGCGACTCCACCGTCCGCTCGCTGACGAAGAGCTTGGCGGCGATCTCCCGGTTGGTCATCCCCTCGTAGATCAACTCGGCGATCTCGGCCTCGCGGCGGCTGAGCCCCGGGAGCGGGCCTCGGTCCTCCACTCGGCCCGGTGCCGGCACGCGGTGGCCGAGGCGGCGGAGCACGGCCGCTGCCTCTCCGGCGAGGTGCACCGCGCCACACACCGAGAGCTCCTCCGCCGCCGTCACCAGCTCTGCGACAGCCGGCTCGCGGTCGCTCGAGGCGGCAAGGGCGCGACCGGCGAGCACGCGGGCCCGGGCCGCGTCGAGGCGGGCACCAACCCCCTCGGCGGCTCGAGCCGAGGCCCGGGCGTGATCTACGGCGAGGGCGTGGTCGCCCCGTTCGAGCGCCACTTCGGCCGAAGCCCTCCGGGCGAAGATGTCGGCGAAGGGCAGTCCCAGCCTTTCGGCGAACGACTCCGCCCGCCGAGCCCACTCCTCGGCCTCGACGAGCCGGCCCCGGCCGAGCTCGGCGCGGGTGAGGATCTCGTAGCAGAGACACTTGATCGAGGGAGCCACCAGCGGCAGGTCAGGACCACCGACCCGTTGCAGGATGACCTCCGCGGCGCGGCCGGGCTCGCCCCTCTCGATGATCGAGGCCGCCACCGTCCACCCGGCCGCCGCCGAGATGACGCTGCGCTCCAGGCGCGGCGCCAGCGTCAGGCTCTCCTCGGCCGCCTTGCCCGCCTCCGCGGTGTGGCCGGCCAGGGCCGCGATCCAGGACTGCAGCCCGAGCGCGAACGAAAGCTCTTGGGCGTTGCCGGTCAGGCGGGAGGACTCCGAAGCCCGTTCCGCCAGCTCGAGCGCCTCCGCCAGCCGGCCCTGTGCGCTCGTGGCCCACGCGAGGGCGGTGGTCATGAGCTTCAGCAGCGCCCCCTGGCCGGTCGACCGGGCCAGCGCCAGGCCGCGGGTCACGTGACGTTCGGCCTCCGAGAAGCGGCCCATGAGCACCGAGCAGTAACCGAGGTGCATGGCCGTGTCGAGCCGGCTGGCCAGCTCGTCGTCGGGCAGGGCGACGAACAGCTCGGTGGCCTCGGCCAGGTGCTGTGTCGCCCCTGTGATGTCGCCCTCGCAACACTCGGCGTAGGCCAGGTGAAGCGTCGCGGCGGCAATGAGGAGCCGGTCGCCGATGTCGCTGGCCAGTGCCAGCCCCCCCATGGCCCACGTGCGCATGCCGTCGAAGTCGGACATCCACAAACCGTCGGCCGACAGCTCGAGGTGGAGCGTGACCGCATCCGGCGACCGGGCGTCGGACAGCTCCTCGAGCGCTCGTCGCAACCGGTTGCGGGCCTCGACGTGGAGCCCGAGGAGGTGCTCGACGGCCGCGCACACCGCGGTGAGCCGCACGTGGAGCGAGGTCTGGTCGGGCGGGATCAGCGCCAGGGTCTCCAGCAAGGCCTCTCGGGCCTCTTCCAGCCGGCCCGATGCCCCGAGGGCCGTGGCCCTGGCCGCCAGGAGCTGGATCCGGCGGGCCGCTTCTCGCTCGCCCTCCGGCAGGAGGCGGATGGCGGCGGCGAACCACTCGGCGGCGGTCACCGGGGCGTGGACCGCGACCGACTCGCCCGCCTGGCTCAGAAGGCTCACTGCCTCGAGGTCACCGGTCCGCGCCGACCGCGCCACGTGATGGGCGCGAGCCGCCGCTGGTGCACCCCGGGCGGCGAGCGCGTCGGCCGCCCGGCGATGGGCGGCGAGTCTCCACCCGCGCCCGGCCGAGGTGTAGACAGCGCGCCGCACGATGGGGTGGCGGAACCGGAAACGGCGAGGGACGCCAGTGGGCTGAAGGAGGCCGGCGTCGAAGAGCTCGTCCAGCGGCTCGAGGACCTCCTCCTCATCGAGCTCTGCGATCTCGGCGGCCAGATCGAGCTCGAAGGGGTCGCCCGCGACGGCGCCGGCGCGCAGCACGAGGGTGGCCTGGGACGAGAGCAATGCGAGCTCCTGGGAGATGACCGCGACGACGCCCGCCGGCACCTCTTCGACGATGACTGCCGCCTCCTGCTCGGAGCCGGCGCGGTGACGTCCCGTCCGCAGCAGCTCCTCGAGGAAGAAGGGGTTCCCGCCGCTTTCCCGGTAGAGCGCTTGCCGCTGGGCGGCGTCCACGCCCGCGCCCATGAGCGCTTCGGCCTCCCCGCTCGTGAGGGGACCGAGCTCGAGACGGGTGACCGCCCCCTCCCGGGTCGCCGCGTCGAGGACCAGGTGTAGCCGGGTCGGGGCCTGGTGCGGGCGAAGGGCAAGAAGGAAGAGCACCGGCGCGGCCGGTGGGTGACGGAGCAGGTAGGAGAGGAGCTCCACCGAGGCGGGATCGGCCCAGTGCAGGTCGTCGAGAGCGAGGACCAGGGGGCGCCGGGCGGCCAGCAGCTCGATGAGGGCGCGCACGGCCCTGAACGCCCGGTACCGCTCCTCCTGGAGCATGTCGGTCCCCCCGCCGGGTGGACCGACGGACGGAAGCACGGCGGCGAGGTGGACGAGGGTGTCCGAGGGAAGGTCGTCGAGAACGGGACCCAGGCCGGCGACGTAGGCGTCGAGGGCGTCGGCCACCACCCCGAAGGGCAGGTCGCGCTCCAGCTCACCACCCCGGCCCCCCAAGGCCAGGTAGCCGCGGGTTTCCGCCTCCCTCGTCAGCTCGGCGAGTAGGCGGGTCTTGCCGATTCCCGGCTGCCCGAGCACCGCCAGGAACGCCGGGGAGCCACTGCGCAGCGCGTCGAGGGCCTCCTCCCCGAGGCGAAGTTCGTTCTCCCGACCGACAAGCTCGCTCCCCACCCTCGGACGGGAATTCTAAGCGTCCACGGATACGGCGCTGGCGGGTGGCTCCCGAAAATCAGTACCTGGCACCGATGCACCTGGGAGGCGGCCGTCCGCAGACTCGGTCCGTGCGCACCTACCTGCTCTGCCACCGCCACCGCCCGTCTGAGTGCCGCATCGTATTCGCCGCCTGGAAGGGCTTCGACAGCCCCCTACGACGCAGCCCCGTGCTGGCGTCGTGCGACTGCGGCGACCACGCCATGTGGTGGACCGCCCGTGCGATCGACCAAGACACGGCCCTCGGTCAACTCCCGCCCTACGTCGCCACCCGAACCGAGGCGGTCGAGGTCAGCGAGCTGACGATCCAGTGAGAGGAGGCACTGAGTGATCCCCCGTGCACGACCCGGAGTCGCCCTCCTCGCCGCCGTGTTGGCGTTCGGCTCCCTCGCGACGTCGGGACGGGCGCAGGAGGCGACCGTCGAAGCGGAGGTGACGGTCGGTGCCGAGATGAACCTCGGCGAGGTGCTCGACGTCCTCACCTACCGCGTGCACACCCTCTTCGTGAATCCGGACAAGACCGTCGTCGAGCGCACGGTTCCGGCCGTGGTGGGGGTCCCCAAGCCGGTGAACGTCGACACGGTGATCGGACCCGATCTGGTGGTGGAGATCGTCCCGCTCCCGCCCAACCTCATCACGGTCAGCTTCACTCGCACCCCGACCGCGCTGGGTCGCCTACCCGTGCTGGCCGAGATCCTGGCCGAGGCACCGGGCGGCGTCAGCGCTTCCTTCGGCTTCGACGCCCGCGAGGGCAGGACCCCACCGGCGTTCAACGGCACCTTCACCTTCGACCTGCGCGGGGGGAGCAGCCTGGGCGCCACCGCCCAGACGGCGTTCCCGAGCACGTCTCCGACGCTGGGTGTCGTGGCGGGCGTCTCCACCAAGGGGCCGGACGGGACACCGGTGGACCCGACCACGGCGCGTGCGGATCTGTCGCCGGTGCCCGGCTCCATGCGGGTCGGCGTGGACCGAACGGACGACCCGGCCGCGCCCCGGGTGGACGTCACCGTCGAGACCAGCTCGCCGACCACCGTCGACGTGGACGCCACGACCGTGAAGGGCGACGTCGAACGCCGCGTCGTCGGCACGCTCGACCAGCTGCCGGAGAACGTCACCGTCGGCGTCACCAGGGAGTTGGCTACCGGCCTTCACCACATCGACTACGACGCCTCGGGACCGATCAGCCATGTGGACCTCGACTACCTGGAGAAGGAAGACGGAGTCGTCGACAAGCACATTGTGGGAAGGCTCGACGGCGTCCCCACGGTGATCGACGCCGACGTGACCATCACGGAGGTCCCGGACGGCGACGACGTGAAGAAGACGGCGCGCGTCGAGCTCTCCGGCAATGCCGCCATCGGCACTGCCGAGGTGGGCTTCAACAAGAAGGAGGGAGAGTCGCCCCTGCCCGAAGGCATCGCCGAGCCCGTCTACGCGGTCGCTGCCCTCGACAACGAGAACGACCTCGGCGTGGTGTCGGCGGCGGTGCGAGGGCCGGGCGTGCAGACCATCTTCGCCGACACCAGTGACCCGCTCGTCGTCGATGTCGTCTCCGCCGGTGGCGCGCTACGCGCCAACGTCACCGACACCCGCCCCGACGGGAAGGCGGCCACCATGACCGGCACGCTCGAGCGCGTTCCCGGCGACGTCCGCGTCGAGTTCTCGCCCACCGCGGGGACGCTGACCTACGACGCCGACGACCCCATCGACGTGGCGACGTTCGTTCTCGACGATCCCGCCGGGATCGGGAGTACGGGCGCCGGCGGCCCCCTCGAGAGCCCCCGGGGGGTGCTCGCGAAGCGGCTCGACGCCCGGGTCGAGAAGATCCCGGCCGGCACGGTCAAGGTGACGTTCAAGCCAGCGGGTGAGAGCTCGACCGGGAAGCCGCTGGTGACGCTCGACGCCGGCGAGGACACCGAGGGGAATCCCCGGAGCGTCGGGCTCGTACGGGCGCTCCTCACCAGTGGACCCGAGGCGGTGACCGCGCTCCCCGAAGGTGCCGACGGCGTCGTGGTCGAGGACTTCGCCAACCGCTTCGTCGCCTTCGCCCAGCTGTCCGGGCTCCGCCGTCTCGAGGTCCGGACGGACGGGCAGCAGGAGAACCGCCCGGGGCCGGTGGGTGCCCGGCCCGTGGCCCATGTGGAGGTCGACGCCGTGAACGACAACCCCTTCGTCGCCCGACTCGACCGCGAGGCGAACGGCGCCGACGAGTTCCTGCGGGCCGAACTGTCGAAGCTGCCGCCGAACCTCTCCATCGACCTGTTCGCCTTCGACCGCATCCCCTGCAGCGAGGTGGCGGAGGACATCAACCTCGGTGACGGTGTCGTCCTGGCCGACGGCTGCAAGGCGTTTCTCATCGCTCCCGACGGGAGCGTCGCGACCGAGCCGCTGTTCGACCTCGATCCCGACGCCAACGGGTTCTGGGACACCAAGGTCCAGGGCACGAACGGGGTGTTCGAGCCGAGCATCGGGATCCAGGCCATCTACCGGGCGGGCGAGGTGGTGGACGACGTGGTCGTCCGCACCAACATGGGCGGTCTGCCGAACCCCGCCTTCGTCCACCTCGAGGACGTGCCCGAGAACGTCGAGCTGTGCCTCTCCGAGAAGGAGACGTGCACCATCGAGCCTGGGCCTCCGGAGCGGGAAGGCATCACCTTCCAGTTCGACGCCGACGGGCCCATGACGGTGGACGCCTTCCTCTGCCAGGAGCCGGCCACGGGCGCGTGCACCGTCGCCGAAGGATTCGAAGACCTGCCCGAGGACGAGCAGCTCACCAGGGCGACGCAGCTCAAGAACGACATGAAGACCGGGTTCTGGCTCTTCGACGTGCGCCTGGAGGACCTTTCCTTCGAGTTCCACACCAGGAAGAAGACGCCGACGGTCATCTTCCTCGACACCGGGGCCAAGCCCGTCACCGGTCTGTTCGCCTTGAAGCAGGAGCGGGTCAGCGTCAACGCCGCACTCATCCCCATCCCGCTCGGCGCGGCCGGCGTGATCGAGGGGGCGATCGACGTCGACGCCACGATCGACCTTCTCCCCGACCTCCTCCGGCTCGGCCTCGACGCCGACATCTCGAACTTCCCGGGGTCGGCCCTGAACGCCGACGGCATGGAGATCTCGATCGACGGCGTGAATCCGGCCTTCAAGAAGGGGTTGCGCTGTGGGGAGACCACCAACATCGACATCAACGCCGATGCGCCGCTCGAGTTCCTGGGGCGCGACCTGACCGCCGAGCTCTGCCGGGCCGAATGAGCACTCCGGCGGCGCCGTACCGCTCCGTGTGCGCCCGGCACAGACGTCCTCCGCTCACCGGTCCACGCAGATCCCGGGCACGGCGACCTTCTGGAAGAGGTGCGGCGACGCGACGGTCGAGTCGGGATAGCGGGCGAACGTCTCCTGGAACGCGGGGTCGCCGAAGGCCGCCTTGAACGCCTCGACCGACTCCCACACGGCGACGTTGAGGAACGTCGAGCTCCCGGCCACCCCCCGGTGCAGCTGTGTGGAGATGAACCCGGGCTTGGCCTTGAGGTAGGCCGCGTCAGCCGCCCAGGCCTCCAGCAGGGCGTCGGCGTCCTCGGGTTCGACGTGGAAGGTGTTGACGAGGACGACCGGGCCGACCTCTCGGGCGAGTTGTTCGAACAACGTCACGTGCTTGTCCATCTCGACACGCTTCAACATGATTCGCTCCTTTCATTTGGCTGCACGCGCTGACCGTCTCGCATCGCGCTGTCCCGTCGCTGTCCGCCGGCTTGTGAGAGGGGCGGCGAGATGCCATTCACTGCCTGCCGCGGTGGCCGGCCGTTGTCGGGCGAGGGGCTCACCACGACGGCCTCGTAGCCCGCGGCGGCGATGGCCGAGCGGAGCACGTCAGGCTCGGCCCTGCCCTGTACGCGGACCGTCCTCTTCGTCGCATCGGCCTCGAGAGCGACGACGCCAACCACGTCGCGGATCTGCGCGCTGACGGCCCGGACGCAGTGGCGGCACGTCATGGCCGGCACCGAGAACACGGTCTCGCCGGGCGCCGGCCCCGGTGGGTTGGTGAGACCCTCCATGGCGTGAGGGTCTCCCATCGCACTTTCCGGACGCTGTCCGTCGCCTTTCGACGCGCTCGTCCACTCACACGCCGAGCGACGCCGTGCCGTTGTGGCTACTGGCGCCTTCGTGCCGGTTGGCCCGGTGGTGCCCCCGTGGTGCGTGTCGCCGCCGACTCCTCGGGGGCACCGCCAGCCCCGAGCAAAGCACCCGCGTCTTGGACGTCACGCCGCTCCATTGCGGTACGGGGGCGGACTGCACCGTCCCGAAGGGAGCTCGCCTCGTCGAGGAGCGCGGCGGCTTCAGCCGGCCGCCCGGCAGCAAGAGCCAACCGCGCCCGCTGCTCCAGCACACCCGCCCGCACGCCGGCTTCGCCCACGTTGCGAACCGCCTCGCAGGCGCGGGCGAGCGTCACGGCAGCTTCCGAGGCCTCATCCGAGTCCAGCTGGGCCGCGGCCAACCCCGTGAGCGCCGTCACCGACTCGGTGACCATCGCGGCGTGGTTGGTCACCTCCAGGGCCTCGGTGAACCGACGGCGGGCTTCTGCCGGGTCCCGGCGCAGGCGCGCCACGATGCCGTACCCGAGCGACGCCAGGCTGAGCATCGTGTCGTTGCCGAGCGAGCGGGCCACCCGCTCGCACTCGGCGTACCAACGCAGAGCGTCGTCGGTTTTCCCGACGTCCGCCGCGGCTCCCCCCAGCTCGGCGCACACCCGGGCCACGTTGTTCTCCAGACCAGCGGCGCGACACACACGGAGGGCCCGGTGCAGGACCGTGACTGCCTCCTCTGCACGGCCGGCGAGCCGCAGCCCGGCACCGAGGTGCATCGGTACCGCCGAGCGTCCCCAGTCGTCGCCCAGGTCCTCGAACGACGCGATGGCTGCGTCGGCCAGGGCGAGGGCCCGTTCGTCGCCGCCGTTGCGCAGGAGGATCTCCATCTCCACGAAGTCGGCCAGCGCCTGGCCCCAGCGATCACCGTCGGCCGCCAGCGCCCCTCGGGCCGTAGCGACCTCCTGTAGGGACCCGGCGACGTCGCCACCGGCGACGCCCTCGACGGCCAGCAGCAACCGCGAGATGGCAGCCCGACCCGGATCGTTCGCGCCCGCGAAGAGCGCCAGACTCTGTTGAGCGGCGTCGGCCGCCTCCCTGCTCGGGTGCACGATGCACCCCGCCGGCCGGAGCGAGAGCGACAGGGCCTGCAGCACGCGGGCGCGCGCCAGAGGCGACCCGCTCGAGCCGGCGTCGAGCACGGCAACAAGCTCACGACGTCCCTCGGTCTGGCGCCCGACGTACCAGTACCATCCCAGCGCGGCGGCCAGGCGGAGTCCGAGGTCGGGTTCGTTCGCGGCCCGCTCCCGGCACCAGCGCAGCGCCAGCTGGAAGTTGTCGTCCTCGGCCCGCAGCCGCGCCAGCCAGTCTGACTGGTGCGGCCGCCGCAGCTCGGGCTCGGCGTACTCGGCGAGATCCAAGAAGTAGCGGGCGTGGCGCTCTCGCAGCGCCTCCGCCTCGCCCGCTTCGACGAGGCGGTCCCACGCGTACTGGCGGATCGTCTCCAGGAGCCCGAAGCGGCCACCCGAAGCCACCACGAGCGACTGCGCGACCAGCCCGCCGAGCAGGTCCAACACGTCGGCGGAGGCCACCACGCCGCCGACGCAGACAGCTTCGGCCGCCTCCAGCGTCCAGCCGCCGCGGAAGACCGAGAGGCGCCGGAGCAGGACGCGTTGGGGCTCGGCGAGGAGGTCGTGGCTCCAGTCGATGGTGGCTCGGAGCGTGCGGTGCCTGGCTTCGGCGGTGCGGGGTCCGCCGGTCAGCAACTGGAAGCGGTCGTCGAGCCGCCTGGCGACCTCCGTGACCGGCAGCATGATGACCCGGGCGGCAGCGAGCTCGATGGCCAGCGGCATGCCGTCGAGACGCCGGCAGATCCCGCGCACGACCTCCTCGTCCGTGCCGAGCGCGAACCCCGGGTCGACGCTCGCCGCCCGGTCGGCGAAGAGGGCGACGGCGTCGGCGTCGCCCAGCGGGGGGACCGGTAGCTGCACCTCTCCCGGCACGCCTAATGCCTCGCGGCTCGTGGCCATGATGCGGGTGCCCGGTGCCGCCGACCGCAGCAGGTGCTCGACCAGCCCGGCACAGGCGTCGACGAGGTGTTCGCAGTTGTCCAGTACCAGCAACACCTGGCGCGGTGCGAGCCATGCACCGACGAGCTCGCGGGGGGCGAGGGCGGGATCGGCGATCCCGAGCGCCTCGGCGATCGTCAGCGGGACACGGGCCCCGTCGGTGACACCGGCGAGGGCGACGAACCAGACCCCGTCGGGGTACGCGGGCGCCGCGGCCCGCGCCGCCTCGATGGCAAGCGACGTCTTGCCCGCACCACCGGGCCCGGTCAGGGTGAGCAGGCGGTTGTGCTCGAGGGCGGCAACCGCCCGGCTGAGGTCGGCGTGGCGGCCGATGAAGGAGCTGAGGCGCGCCGGCAGGTTGGTCGTGGGTCGGCCCTTGGTGGGCGCTTGCAGCGTCTCCTCCTGGCGGAGGATCGCTCCCTCCAGCTCTTGCAGGGCATCCGACGGGTCGAGACCGAGCTCGTCACGGAGCAGGCGCCGACCCTCCTGGTAGCGGGCGAGGGCGTCGGCGCTCCGGCCGCTTCGATGAAGCGCGAGCATCAGCTGGCCTCGCAGGCGCTCACGCAGAGGATGGGCGGCGACGAGGGCCTCGAGCTCGCTCACCAGCGCGACGTCACCGCCGTCTCGCAGGCGGTTCTCCACCTGCTCCTCGACCGCCGCGAGATACAACTCCTCGAGCCGGGTGACCTCCGCCCTGGCCCACTCATGGTCCCGGAACTCGGCGAGCGGGGGGCCGCGGTACAGGGCCAGCGCCTCTTCGAACCGCCGACCGGCGACGAGTCGGGCGAAGCGGAGGACGTCGACGTCGTCCGGGTCCACCTCGAGGGCGTAGCCCGCCCGTTCGGTGCTGATGCGCCCGCCCAGCTGGCGGCGGAGCTTCGACACCCGTACCTGGAGGGCGTTGGTCGGGTTCGCCGGAAGGTCCTCGCCCCACAGGTCGTCGATGAGCCGCTCGACGGCGACAACGCGGCCGGCCGAGCAGGCCAGTGCCGCGAGCAAGCACCGCTCGCTCGGTCCGGCGACCGGCAGCGTCCGCCCGTCGACGACGACGTCCAACGAGCCGAAGAGGCGAATTTCCACGGCAGGCTCCCGCCGACAGCCAAGCACACGGCGAGCGTTCCTCGGTCATGGCCCGAGTGGACCCCCAGGGACGTGGAGTGCCCGACCGTACCCGCGTCGAGGACCTCACCGGCGGGTCTCCCCGAGAGGCTGGTGACGTGGACGACGACGTCGTCGATGTCAATGGGCGAGCCTCCTCACGAGTCCTCCAGAGATGGCGGGCAAAGATGCCGGAGAGCGCCAATGTCAACGGAAGCAACCCCCAGGCCCCGTAGGTGATGATGAACACCAGCCAGATGGCCTGGTTCACGAGGCTGACCTTCCACGACAGCCGGAGGTTCCGGCCACTGAGCCAGACGGCCAACAGCGTGGCGGCGGAGGTGACCAACGAGATCATTTCTCCGCCCACCGGCGCTGGTCGAGCTCGAGGTGGACGAGGAAGCGCACCTTCGTCGGCCCGGAGGCCTCGATCAGTGGTGTTCGCATCACTCGCCTCCTTTCGCCTGCACCATACGGACGACCGCTTTCTGGGCTCTGTCCGAACACTTGCCGCCGACGCGGGCCGGTGGCGGGGGTCTGATGCCGACCGCGGGGGGCCTGCGAGCCATCAAAATGAAGGGGTGAGGTCGCTGGCCGCCACGGTTCTCGGAATGCTCTCCGACGACGACCGGTTACGGGTTGTGGCGGCCCTCGCCCTCGATGCGTCCCACCCGGCCGAGGTGGCGGCGCGCGCCGGGATGGACGTGCGGCGCACCGGTCGTGCGCTCGCCCGCCTGACGAGCGCCGGGCTGGTCGAGCAGGACCGCGGTGGTTACCGGCTGGTGCGCGAGCGCTTCCGTCAGGCCCTCGAGGCGATACCTCCGGGTGAGCCGACCCCGGTGCTCGAATCGGGTCTCGGACGAGAGGCCGACCGCGTGCTCGCCACGTTCCTGGACAACGGCAAGCTCAGCTCCATCCCGGTGAACCGCACGAAGCGGCTGATCGTCCTCGACTACCTCGCCGGGCGGTTCGAGTTGGGCGAGGTCTTTACCGAGAAGGACGTGAACGAGATGCTGCGGGAGCTCCATCCCGACGTCGCCGCCCTCCGCCGGTACCTCGTCGACGAAGGCTTCCTCGGCCGCCGCGATGGCTTCTACTGGCGCACCGGCGGCACCGTCACCGTGTAGCAGCGACGGCACAGCCGGGGCGGGAAAGGCGACGGAGCCTCTCGGCCGTCCGGCTGCTGCGGACGACGATCGGTCCGCTCCGGTGGACGTCCGTCGTCGGCCCCGGAGGGTTGAGATGTCTCACCTTCGGACACACAACACGCGATGGTCGCCACAGGCCCGGCGAACGGGACGAGGAGGCAGTGATGCGAGCGATGGTCTACCGCGGGCCGTACAAGGTCCGCGTCGAGGAGAAGGACGTCCCTCCCATCGAGCACCCCAATGACGCGATCGTGCGGGTGACCCTGGCGGCGATCTGCGGCTCGGACCTCCACCTGTACCACGGCATGATGCCCGACACCCGAGTCGGCCACACGTTCGGCCACGAGTTCATCGGGGTGGTCGAGGAGGTAGGGCCGTCTGTGCAGAACCTCGAGCGGGGTGACCGCGTCATGGTCCCCTTCAACGTCTTCTGCGGGTCGTGCTTCTTCTGCGCCCGGGGCCTGTATTCGAACTGCCACAACGTCAACCCCAATGCGACCGCGGTCGGGGGCATCTACGGCTACTCCCATACCTGCGGTGGCTACGACGGCGGCCAGGCGCAGTTCGTCCGGGTTCCCTTTGCCGACGTGGGGCCCAGCGTCATCCCCGAGTGGATGGACGACGAGGACGCAGTGCTGCTCACCGACGCCCTCCCGACGGGCTACTTCGGGGCGCAGCTCGGGGACATCGTCGAGGGCGACGTGGTCGTCGTGTTCGGCGCCGGGCCGGTGGGGCTGTTCGCCGCCAAGTCGGCGTGGTTCATGGGCGCCGGGCGGGTCATCGTCATCGACCACCTCGAGTACCGGCTCGAGAAGGCGCGGACGTTCGCTCAGGCCGAGACCTACAACTTCACCGACTACGACGACATCGTCGTGCACATGAAGAAGGTCACCGACCACCTTGGCGCCGACGTCGCCATCGACGCCGCCGGGGCGGAGGCGGACGGCAACCTGCTCCAGCACCTCGCCGGAGCCAAGCTCAAGCTG
Source organism: Acidimicrobiales bacterium (assembly GCA_036260255.1). Taxonomy (GTDB): domain Bacteria; phylum Actinomycetota; class Acidimicrobiia; order Acidimicrobiales; family AC-14; genus DASZJY01. Next base: position 33,115 of record DATAAF010000088.1, read on the forward strand.
CAGGGTGGCTCGCCGGTGGCCCTCAACTGGGCGATCGACTCTGTGCGCAAGGGCGGCACCGTCTCCGTCATGGGCGCATACGGGCCCATCTTCAGCGCCGTCAAGTTCGGTGACGCCTTCAACAAGGGGCTGACCCTGCGCATGAACCAGTGCCCGGTCAAGCGGCAGTGGCCCCGCCTGTTCGAGCACATCCGCAACGGGTACCTCAAGCCGAGCGACATCGTCACCCACCGCATTCCCCTCGAGGACATCGCCGAGGGCTACTACATGTTCTCGGCCAAGCTCGACGGCTGCATCAAGCCCCTCGTCGTCCCGAACGGCGGCTGACCAGGGAGGGAGAGACAATGCCCTATACCGCAGAGAAGCCGGCCGTGGCGGCGCCGAGCGACGAGCTCCGTGCTCGCATCCCGGGATGGGGCGTGGACCTCGACCCCAAGGACCGCCCGTCGGTGCCGAGAGAGCGGCTCGACCCCACGCTGACCGGCGCCCACTGGGACTTCCCGGAGCAGCAGCCGGAGAAGTGGCCCCGCGAGAGGTCGATCGAGCACAAGTTCCTCACGCCGGTGTTCGGCACGTCCTGCCCGCCGAACGGCGTGTCCGGGATGATTCGCAAGTACGCGTACAGGAGGTTCAGCGAGGGCCGCGCCGCCCATTGGTTGCTCCTCGTGGCTGCCGACCGGGTGGACTCCATCGGCAGTCATCTGCGGTCGTTCCTGACGTTGCGCCCCGACAACCCCGTCACCGAGACGGGGGTGCTCAGCGAGTTCTCCCGTCACGGCATCACCTCGCGGATGGGCAAGAAGCGCGCCGATCTCGTGCACCAGCCGCTCGACGCGATCATCGTCGCCGCCCCTTGGGTGGTGGCCGGGCGCCTCGTGTACCGCAGTCTGAAGGGGTTTGCCAAGGGCACGGCGAGGCGTCGCCGGGATCGTGGTGCTCGGCCGCCTGGTTGAGTCTCGGCGAAGAGGACTCGCCCTTGACGTGGTCGTCGTCCGGGTGACGCCCGGCGGCGGTCAGGCGAAGCCCGGTGGCACCCCGTAGCCGCCGGTGAGGTCACCCACGAGGCCCCCGACGGCGATGGTGAGCGCGTCGGCCCGGCGGCGTCCCACCACCTGGGCTCCCACCGGCAGGCCGCCCGGCGTGCGTCCGACGGGTGCGACGGTCGACGGCAGCCCCGCCATCCCGACCACGATGTTCCACATGATCTGGTCGAGGTAGGGCTGGTCTCGACCGTCGGGATGAATCGTGCGGGCCAGCCGCCGGTCGACGCTGTCCACCTCTTCGGGCACTGGATCGTGGCGCACGGCGGGGACAGGCGAGACCGGGCACACCACCACGTCGACCTCTTCGAAAAGCGCCGCCCACGACCGGGCCATGGACCGTCGGCGAGCGTCGAGGCGCAGCCAGTCTCGGTGCGAGAGGGCCTGCGCCCTGTCTCGCAGCGCCGTCAAGCTGCGGTCGTCGGAAGGCGTGCCCGCCGCCCTCTCGACGGCGCGCCCGTGCTCCTCGTCGTCGGCCTGGGACGCGTTGGCTGCCACCCACAGCTGGAACGCCACGTCGCGCGCCTCCGCCGCGTCGAAGGCGGGCCCCGCTTCCCGCACCGACGCCCCGGCGGCGCCGAGCGCCTGGCCCGCCCCCCGCAGCAGCGAGGCCACATCCTGCGACGGCGGCATCTCCGAAGGGCGGAGCCACACGGCGACGCGCAGGCGCTCGGGCGCCGGGGGCTCGTCGAGCGGGGCGAGCCCGGCGAGGACGCCCATGGCCAGAGCGAGATCGTCGGCGCTGCGGGCGAGGGGCCCGGCGGCCATGAGGTCCAGGTCGGCGCCGGCGTCCTCGACCGGCACCGAGGGGAGGTGGCCGGCCAGCGGCACCAGGCCGGAGGTCGAAAGATGGCCGTAGATGCCGCAGCAGTGGGCGGGCTCGCGGATCGACCCGCCGCTGTCGCTGCCGACCTCGAGCGGTGACAGCCCGGCGGCCACCGCAGCGGCGGCACCGCCCGACGAGCCGCCCGGCGTGCGATCGGGGTCCCAGGGGTTGCAGCTGCGGCCGAACAGGGCGTTGCCCGTCTCCTGGCCGGTCACGTCCTCGGGCACGTTGGTCTTGCCGAGCACGACCGCCCCCGCCCCCCGCAACCGCGCCACCACCTCGGCGTCGGCCTCGGGGACGAAGTCGGCCATCTGTGTGCTCCCGGCCGTCGTCCGCATTCCCTTCGTGGCCCAACAGTCCTTCACGGTGAGCGGTAGCCCGTGGAGCAGGCCGACGGGGCCGCCGTGGGCGCGACGGCGGTCGAGCTCGTCCGCCCGCCTGCGGGCCCCCGCTTCGTCCACCGTCACCACCGCGTTGAGCCGGCCATTGAGCCGCGCTATGCGCTCGAGGTGCAGGTCGACCAGCTCACGGCTCGACACCTCGCCGGCCCGCAGGAGCCCAACCATCTCGACGGCGCTACCGAACGGGTCGACCGGCACGACCACCTACCTGCCCACCGCGGCAAGGTGACAACCGGGGCCGGGACCCCCTGACCGCATGGCGGCAGGTAGCAAGGTGGTGTGCGGGACACCGTGCGCTCCGACCCGCGGGATCGCCGTGAGTGCACTCGACGCGGTCGGGAAGGGGCCGTCTTCGTCGCGAGCCTCCGGAGGCAACGGCAGCCCGAAGCTCCCCCTGAAGAAGTGATATGGGAAGAGGCAGACAGGAGCGGAGAGCGAGCAGCGGGAAGGAGCAGGGCGACCTTCCCGACAACCCGCCTCACGTGCGGACGAACTGGAAGGGCTGACCGGGCCGGGCCGCCGGACGCATGCAGATCGCCGTCAGCGCTCGACCGGGCTCCGCCCAGGAGGGACGCGGTGATGAGCGCGCCGAACCCCGTGGGCAGCTCGCCCTCGCCGGGTTCCTGGCCGGCTGCAGCGGCCTGACTCCCGACGCCTACGCCTTGGACCTTCGCCGGTTCGTCGCCTGGTGCCGGCGAGCACCGGCTCGCCCTGTTCTCCGTTCGCCGAGCCGACATCGAGTGCTTCGCTCGCGAGCTCGAGGCGAAGGGCCGGGCCCGGGCCACCGTCGCCCGCCGGCTCGGCACGATCGTGGGCTTCTACCGCTGCGCCGAGGAGGAGGGCCTGATCGAGCACTCGCCCGGCGCGCACGTTCGACGCCCTCGGGTGGACGTGGAGTCCCATGCCGTCGGCTTGGACCGCAACGAGCTCGGGGCGCTCCTGGTGGCCGCCGGGCTCGGTGGCACCCGCGATCACGCCCTCGTCTCTCTCCTCGCTCTCAACGGACTACGGATCTCCGAGGCCCTCGGGGCGGACATCGAGGACCTGGACCTCGAGCGCTTTCCGCCCCGGCGGGACGCGCCCTTGCCCGCCGGGTACACCCACCTGGGGCACTCGGCGGAGGTCCTCGAATCCGCGATCGAGAAACTGCACGATGTGGGGCCAACCGGGATCACGGCCCTGCGGGGCGCCCTCGATGAGCGCGGACTCGCGTTCCACTTCTAGCTCGGAGGAGTTTCTCATGGCCAGCCTGATCTATTCGGCGATCGCGTCGCTCGACGGCTACGTCGAGGACGAGCACGGCAACTTCGACTGGGCGGCGCCGGATGAGGAGGTGCACGCGTTCGTCAACGACCTCGAGCGGCCCGTCGGCACCCATCTGTACGGGCGGCGCATGTACGAGACGATGGTCTACTGGGAGACCGACGACGATCAGGCGGCGGTGACCCGAGACTTCGCGGAGATTTGGCGTGCGGCCGACAAGGTCGTGTACTCCCGGACGCTTCGGACGGTGTCCAGCGAGAGAACCCGAATCGAGCGCGAGTTCGACGCCGCGACGATCAGGCGGCTGAAGGAGAGCTCGCCGTCCGACATCACGATCGGCGGGGCGGAGCTCGCCGGCCACGCGATCGCCGAGGGCTTGGTCGACGAGTGCCATCTCTTCCTCGCGCCCGTCCTAGTGGGTAGTGGTAAGCGCGCGCTGCCCGCCGGCGTCCAGGCCGAGGTCAGGCTGTTGGACGAGCGCCGCTTTGGCAGCGGCGTCGTGTACCTCCATTACCGTTTATGAGCCGACAGGAGCACGATGTTGACATCGCCGCAGGGACTTCAACGCCCAGAATCGTCGGAGAAGCTCCGGGCCAACGGGGGGCGGAGGTCCGTTCGAACGCATGCTCGGGACACTGCGGATGAGCTATGCCAAACGCTCGGCGCGGCCTCTCGGCTGCATCCACAGCTCGGGCTGGCGACGCCAAGCGGCACCAACGAGCGATCTACTTGCACCGCACGCTCCGGGGAATCTCGCCACCAGATGTCGAGAACAGGGCCCGCTCCGTCCCTTTGTCGGAGCAGCCAACGGGGCGGCACGAGATTGAGGAGAGCGAGCATGGCTGCGACCGAGCTTCAGGCCATCGTCCGGTTCCGGTTCCACGACGGCGCCGTTGAGGAGTTCAAACGGCTGTCCGCGCAGTGCATGGAGATCGTCCGCACCCAGGACACTGGGACGCTGCAGTACGACACCTACTTCAACGACGACGAAACGGAGTGCATCGTCCTCGAGCGGTTCCGCGACTCCGACGCGCTCATCAAGCACGGCGAGAATCTCGCCCACTTGATGGACGCGATCATCGCCACGGGATCGGTGTCGGGAGAGCTCCTCGGTGAACCCAGCGCGGAGCTCCGGGCGAGGATCACCGGCGGCGGACCGGTGCAGCTCTTCACGCCCTGGGCGACGATGTAGCGAACCAACTGCCGCTCGACATGTTTCGTACTGCGGCGTGACGGCCGCTTGGGAGGCCTTTGTCGTTCTCATGTTCGTAGCGGCGCCGCCACCGTCTGGAGCCGCCGCGCCATAACTGCCGATCTGTGCGCATGCACGGTGTATCCGTCTTCCCTCATCGGCGACGGTCGCGCCGCGCCCTCGTCGGCGAGTCCGCGGTGAGCGGGTGGACTGGCGGGAGCGAGCCCTGCCGGGCCGAGTCGAGCATGCACCGTGCTGACCACCGCATCGTGGCGACCGCGTCCGCTCGCGTCAGGTCGGCCACGTCGGTCAGCCAGACGAGGGACTCGATCCCGATCGCGCTGCGGATGGCGATCGCCAGGCGGCGGACGCCGTCGCGACCGAGATCGCTGGTGAGCGGGGCGAGCGCGTCCTCGAGCCACCCGATCGCACGTCCCTGGCGCAACGCCAACTCCCGTTGAGCGCCTCCTGGCTCCAGGGACAGCCGGAGCATCGTCCGCAGCTGCTGCTCCGAGTCCACCACCGAGTCGGTGACGCGCGCGACGACGATCGCCAGGCGCTCGCCGACGTCGGCCGGCGCTGGGTCCGGCAGCAACGAAGTGGCAACGATCTCGGGATGAGCCGCGGCGAGCAGGGCCGCCTGGCTCGGGAAGTAGCGGTAGGCGGTCGTACGCGAGACGTCGGCGCGCTCGGCGGCGGCCTCGACTGTCGGCGTGTCTCCCTCGGCGACCAGGTCCCGAGCCGCAGCCACGAGCGCGTCTCGCGTGCGGCGCTTCTGGTGGACTCGACCGACTTCCTCGTAAGCGGTTGACACGATGCACATGATACTATAGTTTCGTTATGGGACTATAGTCCCAGAACCGAGGAAGGGTGATGGCGATGGCGTCTTTGGTGCCGATCGTGCGGAACGCTGGTGACGGGGACAGGCAGTCGTTCGCCGGCGGCGGGCTGCACCTGTGGAAGCTCCTCGCCGAGGAGACCGACGGTGCGTTCTTCCTCCTCGAGGACACCATGGTGAAGGACAAGACGACGCCGCTGCACCTGCACCCTGAAGCGCACGAGTTGACCTATGTCATCGACGGCGAGATCGAAGTGCAGACCGACGGCCAACGCGCTCGCGTGCGCAGCGGCGGCGTCTCGTTCGTGCCGAAGGGCGTCGCGCACGCGTTTATCGTCGTCTCCGCCGAGGCTCGACTCATCGCCCTCCAGACGCCCGGCGCCGTCGGCCAGGCGTTCTACCGAGGCGCCAGCGAACCAGCGATGGACGAGGACGCCGACACGCTCGACCTCGCGCGACTCCAGGCGTCTGCGGCAGCCAACCCTCGCGGCATCACCATCCTCGGCCCGTCCCCATTCAGCCCGGTGCCAGCCCGCGGAGCGCCCCCCCGCAGTTCGTCGGCCCGGGTCTTGGGGATGGGCGAGCGCGAGGGCGACCACCTGCGTGAGCTCGGGACCGACGGTCGCCGTGAACGGATCGCGGCGCCGCTCCCGCGACTGTGAGCAGGCCCTCGATAGCTTCGCCCCTTCGTGCAGCTCGGGAAGTACTTGGCGTGTCGGCGGCGCGTTCGATCGGCGCGTACGCGGCGAGCTCGAGCGATGCCTCGCCTCAGTGGCCTCGCGATGCCACTCGTGATCGTCGGCAGCACCCTGTACGCAGTCATGCCGGGTATGGAGTTCGCCGCGTTGGCTGCCGCCGACACCGGCGCCACGACTGCGGAGGTCGCCGAGGTGCAGGACGCGATCGGACCCTGGTTCATGTCCGTGTTGATCGCCAGCGGTCTGACCTTCGGGCTCGGCGCCATCAGCTTCGGTGGCGCGATCAGGGCCTCGAAGATTGCGAGCGAAGGGATCACTCAGGTCGTCAGCGTGGCCCTGATCGTGATGGCTCTGTCGCGGATCGTTCCTCTATCGGCAACGCAGTTCTACATCCACGGCCTGGCAGCGGTTGTAGCCATGTGGCCCCTGGCGTACGTCATGCGGGCAAACCGGAGACGATCCAGCATTCCTTCCGCTTCCACGGTCGGCTGAGTCGCGCTTGGGTCCATCAAGCTGGTGGGCGATGCAGGCTGGAAGCGTCGTGCACGGCCAGCCTGAGCACCACGACCGCCGTCCCCGCCAGGTAAGCGATCCCCGCCGACGACGACTCGGTCCGGGCTTCCGACCACAGCGCGCGGGCGATGCCCGCCAGCAGGGCGACGGCTAGAACTCCAAGGCCACGCGACCAACCGCAGGCAAGCCGGTCGGCGCCTCCCGTCGTCCAAGTCGGGCTAGCCGAGGTGCCAGATCAGGCGGCCGACGCGAAGACCTCCACGAAGGAATCGAGCGGGAAGGCGACGATGGCCACCGAGCCGGCGCTGAGGCCGAGGATGACCGTGACGCCGAACTCCACGAGGGTCCAGCGACCGTCGCGTACTGCACGCGCGTCGCCACGCCGGTGTACGACGATCGGTGCATCGGCTCCCACGCTCGCCCTTTCCGCCGGAGGAGGACGTGCGGCCTCCGACCGGCAGATCTCTGCCCAGTCGAAGGTCTCGTCCGCCTCGGAGCTCGGGCCCCCTGACCGGAGGAATGCACCCCAGTGTGTCGGTCGAGTGGTTCGGGGCCACTGCCCTTCCCCGGCCCAACGCCCTCTCGACGGGGACATTTTCCCGACGAGGCACTGCTCTCGATCCCGCGCCCCGCTACGAGCCGGAGATCTTCTCCAGGAGGCGCAGGAGGGTCCGCAGCTCCCGCGCGGTCAGCCTCCGGGTGACGAGCTCGTCGATGTTGGCAGCATGGACGGCAGCAGCTGAACCGCAGGGCGGGGGGACGGCGGACGTTGGCTGGCGCGGGTCGATGACTTCAAGGCGCTGCCGTCGTCGAACCAGGTGATGAGCCGATGCCTCATGAAGGGAGCGCAACCCGATGAGAAAGCTCGTTGTCTCGACGTTCATGACCCTTGACGGTGTCATGCAGGCTCCCGGTGGTCCCCAGGAGGACCCTTCGGGCGGATTCACGTACGGCGGCTGGTCGGTGAACTACTGGGACGAGGCAATGGGCGCAGCCATGACGGAGTTCTTTGCCAAGCCGTTCGATCTCCTCCTCGGCCGGAGGACGTACGAGATCTTCGCCGCCCACTGGCCTCACGTCACCGAGGACCCGGCTGACGTCCTCAACTCGGCCAGGAAGTACGTCGCGACCCGGACCCTTGGCAAAGTGGAGTGGAACAATTCGACGTTGCTCGAGGGTGACGTCGCCCAGGCGGTGGCCGACCTCAAGGCTCAGGACGGCCCCGAGATCCAGGTCCACGGGAGCAGCGATCTCATCCAGACCTTGCTCGCCCACGACCTCGTGGACGAGTTCCAGATCTGGACCTTCCCCGTCGTCGTAGGAGCGGGCAAGCGGCTGTTCGGGCAGGGCACCGTCGCCGCCGGCCTGGAGCTGGTGGACGCCAAGACGTCGACCACGGGCGTGGTGATGGCCATCTACCGCCCAGCTGGCGACATCCCTCTCGGCTCGTTCGCCCTCGACGACCCGACGGACGAGGAGATCGACCGTCGCAACCGGCTGGCGGCCGAAGCAGGGTCGTGACTACGGCGAGGTAGGTCCGGCCAAGACGCCCGAAGCTGGTCACGGAGGGCGCTCGTCGGGCTCTCGCTGAGGTACTCAAAATCGCCCGGGGTGGCCTTCGCACTGCCCGCGGAACGTGTCGTTGCCTTGCCCGATCGTGCCCTTCCACTCGGCCACGTAGGCCTCGATGTCGTCGAGGACACGGGCCGAGAGCAGAATCCGGCTCTCGATAGCTGCGTAGGGCGTGGAGGACGCCGTGCGCCGCTTTCGCACGTCAAGACGCTCTCGCTGCTACGGGGAGGATCGCGACGACCGAACGGGTCCCACACCGGTTCAGATCCCCGCTGAGCCGACCATGAACGCCGGCCTCACCATGGACGCGTGGTCTTCGGCCGCCTACCGTCGCGGCCCAACGGTGTGCGGGCGTGCGGGATCAATCGGCAGTGCCATGCCGGCGCGGTGATGAAAGGAGCGGGATGGCAAAGGAGAAGAAGGCTTTGGCCGCCCTCGGAGCGGCGGAGAGGGCCACGAGGGCATCGAAGGCCCCCAAGGCTGCGAAAGCTAGGAAGGCAGGGAAGGCCCCCAAGGCCGCCAAAGCTGCGGCGAAGGGCCCCAAGGCCGCGAAGGCCCCCAAGGCGGCGAAGGCCACCAAGGCCGCGAAGGCCCCCAAGGCCGCGAAGGCCCCCAAGGCCGCGAAGGCCCCCAAGGCCGCGAAGGGCGTGCCACGAACCTCTCGGTGAGAGGCCGCTCATCCGCGACCGGTACTGGCTGACGAGCAACCTGTTGGGCGCCGGGGGTGGCACACCGACGTTGACGTGGGTCACCGAACGACGGTGTCAGCTCGGACGGACCACAGGAGGTGATGCACACGCTCGACAACACGCTCGAGGACAAGGTTGCGATTGTCTACGGAGCCGGTTCGATCGGGTCGGCGGTCGCCAAGGCCTTCGCCGCCGCCGGTGCTCGGGTGGCCATCGGACCGTGTGGCCGCCGAAGCCGCATCGACATCTGTTTCAACCTCGTCAGCCACGGCGACGTCCTTGGCACGCCGCTGATCGACATGGACGTCGAGGACTTCGTCCGGCCCATCGACTCGATCGTGCGGTCCACCTTCCTGACCTCTCAGGCGACTGCCCGCCACATGGCGCAGCGGGGTGACGGTGTGATCCTCATCTTCGGCGGTGAGGGCGAACCGATGCCGGACTACTGGCTGGGCGGGACGCTGGATGCCTTCCACGCCCAAGAGACCATGTGCCGCCAGCTCGCCTGCGAGCTCGCCTCCAAGGGGGCCCGAGTGATCACCATCGTCACGGGCGGCATCCCCGAGACGCTCGGAGCCGACGCCGATCCGTCCATCGAACAAGGGATCGTCGCTGCCACATGATCGGGAGGGCCGCCACCCTCAACACCAGTGGCGGCGCCGTCATCGACTGACCGTCAGGCGGGCGGTGGCACCCCTTCGACCACCTGGATGTCGACGGCGCCCAGGACGCAGCCGTTCACCTGGACGTCAATGGTGTGCCGTCCCGGGTGGATTCGCCGGATCGAGACGTGCTTGAACCAGTGGCGGGCGGTTACCGGCTCGGGCTGACCAGCGACCAACCGTCGCCGGGTCAGCTTGAAAACCTTGGGAGCCCGGCGGCCGTTGATGCCGACGTAGTGCACGCGGTAGTCGATGATCGCCTCGGCGTCCTGGGCGCCGTCGAGTTCGAGGGTGAAGCGAAGGACCACGTCTTCGCCGATGGCGACGACGTCTCGGTCGACCGACAGCGATCGCAACCGGATGGGCGCTTCGGGCGCCACACCGAGAAGCCGGAGCGCCTCCGCATCGCCCTGCTTGACCAGCGTGCGCAGACCGTGACGAACCACCCACGCGCCACGCTCGCCTCGGGCGAGCCAGCCTCGCGCCACCTCGATCGCGAGGTCGCGATGATCCTTCGAGATGTCGTTCAGGTGGTTGGCCACCGAGCGGCGGACGTAGTCCGACGGGTCGTCGACGAGCCGCTCCAGCAGCTCGATGTTCGGCGTCGGGTCCGCCATCAGCTGCCGCAGCTGCGGAGCCCACGGCAGCCGGGGTCGGGTGCCCTCGGAGACCAGGCGGCGGACGTGCTCGTCCGCGGCGCTCACCCACCGGTGGAGGTGCTGGTACGTGACCTCGGGATGGCGCTCGATGAACGGGCGGATGGCTCCCTCACTCGACCATCGCGGTGTGAGTCCGGCGAGCAGGGGGAGGGCGACTGCCGGGTGCTCTATCCCGGCTCGGGCCACGAAGTGGCCGCACGGAAGCGTCATCCACCCGGTGAAGGTCGGCGAGTCGAGGGCTCGCCAGAGCACGGCCGCGGCCGTGGGGAAGTCGTCCGGAAGGGCGCCGACGAGACGATCGGCGAGGACGTGGACGCGTGCCATCAGGCTCAACGGGTCGAGGACGCTGCCGAGGCCTCGCATGAACCGCTGGCGGGGGAACTCCGGCCAGGCGGCGGTGAGCTCGCTTGCCAGCCGTGTGGCGAGCGTGACGGAGATCTCGTCCTTGAAGTCGGCCATCAACCGGCGGCGAGGAGCTCCGGGTACCGCTGCTGGAGGTCGTCCCAGAGCTTGGCCGGGGCGGCGAAGCGGTCGAACCGGTACAGATCACCGATGGCGACGACCTCGTCGAGCTGCTGGGCGACCGGCTCGATCCACCGCCGCACCTCCTCCCGAGGGTGCTCGGCGAGCGGGAGGTGGTCCCGCCGCAGGATGCCGGCGCTCTCGCTGGAGGCGATCTGGCGACCGCACCGGCACGGGTTGGCCGGATCGACCAGCCCGCAGCGGTTGCGGATGATGTAGCGCAGGGTGGCCCTGGCGCGCGCGACCCGCTGCCGGAACGCCTCACGGCTGCACTCGAGGATCTCCGCGCCCTCAACGTCGGTGAGCCCGACCACGTCCGCCAGGAGGTACGCCGCCCGCTGCGGGCGCGCGAGGCAGAGGAGCATGCCGTAGGTGCAGCTGATCCGCACCTCTTCGCACAGCAGCCGGTACTCCGCCTCCTCCAGGGTCGTGTCGATCTCGCCCATGCCGGCGTCGAGGAAGGCGGCGAACTGCTTGGCGCCCCGGACCGACGACTCCACGGCCCGTTTGCGGGTGCGCAGCAGGCTCCGGGTGGCAACGGTGTACGCCCAGGTCGTGAACTTCGACCGCCCCTCGAACGTCCCCAGGCGCGTGACGATGCGGACGAGGATCTCCTGGCAAGCGTCCTGGGCGTCGTCGGGGTCCCCCAGGAACCGGAGCGCCAGCCGGTACATCGGGTGCTGCAGCTCGCGCACGAGCGAAGAGAGGGCGTCGCGGTCACCGTCGGCGGCCCGGCGGGCCAGGCCGTCGACGGTCAGGTCATCCTCGCCGCTCCCGCTCATCCGAGCCCTCCCACGATCTCGCCTCGCCCGACCTGTACCGCGTCCTCCAACAGCGCGTGCAACTTGTGCAGCGCGTCGAACTGGTCGGCATGCTCCATCAGGCGCTCCTCCCCGTCGGGTCGGCTCCACCGCAGCACGTCGAGCCACGTGCCGTCGTCGAGACGGACGAGATCGGCGGCCAGCAGCTCAGGGCACAGGCACTGTGCCTCGGCGATCGCGGCCGGCCGCAGCTCGAGCAGCGGCCCCACGTTGTCCTCCGGCACCCGAGCGTGCCAAACCTGAAGGTACTCGCTCATCGACCTCTCCTCTGTCCTCGGCGGCGCATCTCGCCGCCCGGATAGATGAGAGACATCGGGTGCCCTGACTGTGACACGGATTCCTCGCGACCGTGGGGAGCGGCGTCGGGAGCCCGAGGGCGAGCAGCAGCGCAGCGACTCGAAGTTGCCGAGGTCCGGGTGGCCGCGCCCTCGCACCTGCGCCCTCGGCAGGATTCGAACCTGCGCACCCGGCTCCGGAGGCCGGCGCTCTATCCCCTGAGCTACGAGGGCGGTGAGCTGGGGAACCGACCTCCAGTCTAGGCAGGCGGATCTTTGCGCCGATCGCGCGAAGTTCCGCCCGCGGGGTTGCCCGGGACGCACGCCCTCTCGTCGTAGGATCGACGACGTGTCGCGTGCCGTGAGGGTGCTGGTGGTCGACGACGACCCGGTGATCCTCGAGCTCCTGCGGATCAACTTCGAGATCGAGGGCTACGAGGTCCTCCCCGCCACCGACGGCGAGCAGGGGTTGGCAAAGGCCCGCGACGAGGAGCCCGACGTCGTCCTCTGCGACATCATGATGCCCCGCCTCGACGGGATCGAGCTGGTCACCCGCCTTCGGGGCGACCCCCGTACCGCCCACCTCCCGGTCGTCCTCCTCTCGGCCAAGGCCCAGAAGGTCGAGGTCGACCGCGGGCTGTCGGTGGGCGCCGACGACTACGTCACCAAGCCGTTCGACCCGCTCGAGCTGCTCGACCGGGTCAACGCCGTGCTCGCCAAGTCTCGCCGGTAACCGGGGCCCTCGAGCGATGATCCGGGAAGCTCTCGCTGAGTCGGTGCGCGCCACCCTGGTGGCGCTCGGGGTGCAGCCCGTCCCCGAGGTCGTCCACCTGGAGCGCCCCGCCCGGCCCGAGCACGGGGACTGGTCGACCAACGTGGCCCTGGCCCTGGCCAAGGCCGCCGGGCGCAACCCCCGGGAGCTGGCGACGGCGATCTGCGACCACCTTCGGGCCACCCCGGCCCCGCACGTGGTGGCGGTGGAGGTGGCGGGGCCCGGGTTCGTCAACTTCCGGCTCGACCACGGCTGGCTCCACGACGTCCTGCGCCAAGTCGTGGGCGAGGGGGCGGACGGCTACGCACGCCACCGGATCGGCGGTGGCGAGCGGGTCAACGTCGAGTTCGTCTCCGCCAACCCCACCGGCCCGCTGCACGTCGGCACCGGTCGCTGGGCGGCCTACGGCGACTCGCTGTGCCGCCTGCTGGATCGATGCGGCTGGGACGTCCACCGGGAGTACTACGTCAACGACCGCGGCACGCAGATGACCCTCTTCGTCGAGTCGCTGGCCGCCCGCAAAGCCGGCCACGCGGTGCCCGAGGGCGGCTACCACGGCCAGTACGTCGCCGACTGGGCGGCGGAGATGCCGGACGACGCCGACGTGGCGGCGTGGGGCTACGAGCGGGTGACCCGCGACCTGGCCGACACGCTCGCCGCGCTTGGGGTCATTTTCGACACCTGGTTCAGCGAGCGGTCGCTCGTCACGTCTGGAGCCCTCGAGGCGACCCTGGCCGACCTGCGGGCGGCGGGCGCCCTGTACGACGCCGGCGGGGCCACGTGGTTCCGCGCCACCGACCACGGCGACCGCCAGGACCACGTGCTGGTCAAGTCCGACGGCGAGCCGACCTACCTCCTGTCCGACATCGCCTACCACCGGGACAAGTTCGGCCGGGGCTTCGAGCACCTCGTCGACATCTGGGGGGCCGACCACCACGGCCACGTGGCCCGGCTCAAGGCCGGCGTCGCCGCCCTCGGCCACGACCCCGCCCACCTGGAGATCATCCTCGGCCAGCTGGTGACGCTGGAGCGCGGCGGCGAAGTCGTGCGCATGGGCCGGCGCAGCGGCGAGTTCGTGGAGCTGGCCGAGGTGCTGGACGAGGTGGGGCCGGACGTAGCCAGGCTGATCTTCCTCCTCCAGTCGGTGGACACCCGCCAGACGTTCGACCTCGACGTGGTACGCCGCCAGTCCATGGACAACCCCGTCTACTACGTGCAGTACGCCCACGCCCGCATCGCCTCGATCGGGCGGGTGGCGGCCGAGCGGGGGATCGACCGCAACCCGCTGGCGGAGACTGACCTCTCCCTCCTCGCGCACTCCCGCGAGCTCGACCTGCTGCGCAGCCTGGCCGAGCTCCCCGACGTCGTCCTCTCGGCGTGCCTCACACGCGGCCCGCACAAGATCACGACGTGGGTGCTCGAGCTGGCCGGCCGCTTCCACGGCTTCTACCACGACTGCACGGTCCTGGGCCCCGACAACGACCCGGAGCTCACCCAGGCCCGGCTGTGGTTGGTCGAGGGCACGCGCATCGGGCTCGCCATCACCCTGGGCCTCCTCGGGGTCAGCGCCCCGGAAGCGATGTGACCGAGCAGGGCGAGCGGGGCCGCCGGCCACCAGGAGTGGATGTGAGCGACGGGCGGTGACCGCGCTTCCCCCTGAGCTGCTGCCCGTCACCGCCCGGGTCGACGCCGGCGGGCGCCTGTCGGTCGGTGGGCTCGACCTCTGCGACCTGGCCGAGGAGCACGGCACGCCGCTCTTCGTCTACGACGAGGAGCACCTGCGCGTCCGGTGCCGCGAGGCGGTGACCGCGTTCGGGCGGGGCGTCGCATATGCCAGCAAGGCCTTCCTGTGCCGGGCCATGGCCCGGCTGGCGTTCGACGAGGGCATGCACCTCGACGTGGCCACCGGAGGCGAGCTGCATGTCGCGCTGGCCGCCGGCGTGCCTCCTTCGTACCTGAAGCTGCACGGCAACAACAAGTCGCTCGAGGAGCTTCGTCGGGCCCGCCAGCTGGGGGTCCGCCTCGTCGTCGACTCTGCCAACGAGCTCGACCGCCTCGACCGCCTCCACGCCGAGGACGGCCTGGTCGCCGCGGCGATGGTGCGGGTGACACCGGGGGTGGAGGCGCACACCCACGAGTACGTGATGACCGGCCAGGTCGACTCGAAGTTCGGCTTCGGCCTGGCCAGCGGCGACGCCGCCCGGGCCGTCGAGCGCGTCGCCTCCTCGCCGGCGACGGATCTCGTCGGCATCCACGCCCACATCGGCAGCCAGATCTTCCTCGCCCGGTCGTTCGAGAAGGCGGTCGAGGTGCTGGCCGACTTCGTGCGTCCGCTCGGCGTGCCCGAGCTGTGCATGGGAGGGGGCCTCGGCGTCGCCTACGTGGAGGGGGAGGAGGCCCCCTCGATCACCGAGTGGGCGACGGTGCTGCACGACGCCTGCCGGGCGGCGGGGATCACCGCCCACGTCACCGCCGAGCCGGGACGGGCCATCGCCGCCGCCGCCGGCGTCACCCTGTACCGGGTCGGCACGGTGAAGGACATCCCCGGCGTGCGCACCTACGTCTCGGTCGACGGCGGCATGAGCGACAACCCCCGCCCGGTGCTCTACGGCAGCGGCTACGAGGCCTTCCTGCCCCGGGCGACGACCGCGGAGCGGCCGTGGGTGGTCACCGTGGTCGGCAAGCACTGCGAGTCGGGCGACGTGGTGGTACGCGACGCCCGGCTGCCCGTCGACGTGGCTGTCGGCGACGTCGTGTGCACGCCGGTCACGGGCGCTTACGGCCACTCGATGGCGTCGAACTACAACAAGGTCCCGCGCCCGGCGGTGCTGTTCGTCAGGGACGGTCGGGCGCGCGTGGTCGTGCGCCGGGAGACGCTCGACGACCTCCTACGGCTCGACGAGTAGCGGCACCTCGACCAGTCGCATGACCCGGGCGGCGTCGAGCAGGACCGAGGGGAGGACCTCCTCGAGGTGGAGGCGGGCGACGCTGATGAGATCGGCGGCCGGGAAGCGGGGCTCCCCGTCGCCGAACGAGAGGTCGAAGGGCAGGGCGCACGGATGGTCGGCGGCGTCGATTACGTCGGCACCGAGCTGGCGCACGAGGTCGACGACGACGCCGGCCGCCTCGGCCCGCGACCGGCACGCCAGCAGCCGGCGCGTGGCGAGGTAGGCGGCCCGCAGGGCGTCGGCCGACGTCGGCGTACGAGCCGGCACGACACCCACGCTCTGGACCGCGCTGCGGTGCTCGGCCTCGAGCTCGGCGGGCGACTTGATCTCGGCCCGCACCAGCCGCCATTCCGGGAGCTCGAGGCGGCCCACGGCGTCCCGCCACCGCGACAACGCGGTGACCAGGGCCGCCTCGGGGCTGGTGGCGGGCACGACGAGCTGGACGGCGTAGCGATCGAGCGACCACAGGCCGGTCGCGCCGTGCTCGCACAGCAGCAGGAGCAGCCTCTTGAGCTGGTCGATCTCGATGACGCCGGCGCCTTCCTCGAGCTCCGCCTCCACCAGGACGACCCACTCGTCGGTCAAGGTCGGCGGCTGGCGCCCTGCGCTCGGCTCGCCGCACGGGGCGTCCGGTCCCTGCGGCGGGCCGGCGAGAGGCACCTCCCGGCCGCCCCGCTCGGCGTGCTCGGTCATGACGCCCCTCTCGCTTCCAGGGTGACCCCGCCGCCGGCGAGGACCACGTGTGGGTCGAAGGCCTTGGCGCCGCCGTCGTCGCCCGGCGGCGCCGGTTCCCGCCACGCCCGGTCGTCGCGCCGGCGGTGTCTTGCGACGCCGGCGGCGGAGTTGCGGGGTGCCTGGACCGTCCTCGGCGACGCCATCGCCGCGGCAACGCAGACGGCGACGCCGGCGAGCAACGCCAGGTCGCCGACGCTCACCACCGCGCCGAGGGAGCGGACGGGGATGACGTCCCCGAGCCAGTCGACCGCCGTGGTCCGGCCGTCGGGGACGTGCTTGAACAGGTGCCCTTCGGTCACGTCCTCGGCGGGGGAGAAGCCCGCCCGCTCCATGGCCGCATGAGAGACGGGCATGCCCCCGTGGGGGGCGATGGCCACGCCGTTGAGGACCCAGCCGACGGCCAGCAGGCCGACGCCCAACCGCAGGGCCCCGCAGCGGCGCCCGAGGTTGAGGACCAGCCACGTGCCCACCAGCGCGTAGCTCACCGCGACGACCGCGAACCGGCCCGACGGAGAGACCAGCCCGGCCCCCGCCTGCATGGCGAGGGCCAGGCCTGCGAGTGCGGGCGCCCGGAGCCGCAGCTGCCCCAGGCGCCCGAGCCGCCCGCCCCGGGCGTAGCCGGCGGCCAAGCCGGCGGCTACTGCGATCGTGAAGAGCGTCACGGCGTCGGGACGTCGATGCCCGAGGCGCTCGCGCCGCTGGCGGCCTCAACGGTCATGTTCTTCTCCCGCTCCGAAGGATGCAGAGAGACCCCGGTGGCGGCGGCCTGATTCATCCAATTCCTGGAAACCTGGCGCCGTTGCCAGGTGGCCGGCTACAGGCCCTGGAAGTACGGAGCTCCGGCCGCGGTCCACAACGCGCTGAGGACGGCCACGGGGGCGACGGTCCGGAGGAGTCGGCGGATCGAGAGGCGCTTCATGCCGGTCGGTCTCCTTTGAGGTTGGCGGACGCTGATAGACAGCCACCGGTCTCCGAAAATCCATCCAATTCCTGGTAGCAGGCTCCTTGCGCCGCGAAGCGACCGGATACGCTGAGACCGTGGGCGCGAGCGGGCTGTCGACCGATGCCGCCGACGTCAGCGCGCTCGTCCGGGCTGCGGCGGGCGGCGAGCAGGACGCCTGGGACGCGTTAGTCAATCTCTTCGGCGAGCTCATCTGGGCCGTGGCTCGGGGGCTGGGCCTGTCCCAGGCCGATGCCGCCGACGTGTGCCAGACGACGTGGTTGCGGCTCGCGGAGCACGTCAGCCGACTTCGCGAGCCGGATCGGGTCGGAGCGTGGCTCGCCACCACCGCCCGCAACGAGGCCCTCCGCACGCTCAAGCGGGCGGCCCGTCAGGTGCCGACCGGCTGGGAGGTCGAACCCGCGCGGAACCGGGGGTACGACGAGCCCCCACCCGACCAACGGCTTCTCGAGGACGAGCGCAACGCCGCCCTGTGGCAGGCCTTCAACGACCTCTCGGGTCCCTGCAAGGTCCTCCTGCGCTACCTCATCGTGGAGCCTCCGCCGACCTACGCCGAGGTGAGCGCCGTGCTCGACATCCCAACCGGCACCATCGGGCCCCGCAGGAACCGATGCCTCGACCACCTCCGCCGCAGCTCGGCGGTGTGCGGGCAGCACGGAGCGTTGGCACCATGAGCACCGACGGCGCGGTCGACTACGACGAGCTCCTGGGCCGGTTGAAGGTGCTCGCCGCCGCCCTCGACCCCGTCCCCCGGCGCGTGGTGGAGGCCGCTCGGGCCAGCTTGTCGTGGCATTCGATCGACGCCGAGCTGGCCGACCTGGTGTACGACTCCGTCGTCGACGAGGAGCTGGTCGGGGCCCGGGGCGGCGGCGCCCGACAGCTCACCTTCCAGGCACCGGACGTGACCATCGAGCTCGAGGTGACCCCCGGTTCGGGGCGCATCGTCGGCCAGCTCGTCCCGCCCACGGAGGCGGACGTCGAGGTCCGCCATCCGAACGGGACCCTCACCGTCCGGTCCGACCGGTTGGGCCACTTCCGCGCCGACGGCGTGCCCGCCGGGCCGGTGAGCGTGCGTTGTCTGAGCAGCGGGACGGCGGGCCGAGCTGCCCACACCGACTGGATCGTTCTCTGACTGGAGGGGGTCAGGCCCCCCTCCCGACCTCCCTCCCGTGATACCGGGCTTCGGGCCGGCGGTCACGGCGCCGCTGTCCGGCGGTCGGCAAGACTTGTGGCATCGTGCAAGTTCCGGCCCCTGAGCGGGCCCGCGCCGGCGGCGCCGACGTTTCGGCGCGGTCACCCGGGCGCCTGGCCCTTGCGGAGGAGGCGCTCGCCGTCGCCCAGGCCGATCCCGACCGAGCCCTCCGGCTGGCTTCGTCGGCACTGGCCGCCGTCGAGCAAGCCGAGGACGCCGAGGTGGCGGTGGTGGCGGAGTGGGCGCTGGGCGTGGCCGCGTGGACCAGGGAGGACCTGCTGCGGGCCCGCGGCCATCTCGTCCGGGCGGTCGAGCTCGCCGACGCCTCGGGGCTGACGGCGCGGGCGGCCGAGGCGCGCACGAGCTTGCTCCTGGTGCTGGCCTCCCTCGGCGAGCTCCCCGAGGCCCTGCGGCAGGCGGACCTGGCCGCCGGCGCTCTCTCGGGCGCCGCCGCCGCCCGTCTTGCCGGCCAGCGGGCGATCGTCCTCCACCGGCTGGGCCGGCACGACGAGGCCCTCGCCGGCTACCGGCGGGCGCTGGCGGGCATGCGCCGCTGGGGCGATCGGGAGCGGGAGGCCCGCCTGCTGTCGAACCGGGGTGTGCTGCACGTCCACCGGGGGGACTACCGGGCGGCCACGGCCGACCTGCTCGCCGCCGAGCGGCTCCACGTCGAGCTCGGGCGCGAGCTGAGCGCCGCCGAGGTCCGCCACAACCTCGGCTTCGTGGCGTCACGCCGGGGCGACGTGCCCGAGGCCCTCCGGTGGTTCGACCTGGCCGAGGCCCAGCTCCGCGCCCACGGGCAGAGCGGGGCGCCCGGGCTGCTCGACCGGTGCGAGACGCTCCTCGCCGTCCGCCTGGTCGCCGAGGCCCGTCGCGTGGCGACCGCCGCGATCGCCGAGCTGGACGCATCGGGGGCGGCCATGGACGTGGCCGAGGCCCGCCTGCTTCTCGCCCAGGCGGCGCTCCTCGACGACGACCCCGCCGAGGCTGCCGCCCAGGCGGCACTGGCCCACCGGGCGTTCGTCGACCAGCAGCGCCCGGGGTGGGCGGCGCTGGCCCGCTACGCCGGCCTCCGGGCGGCGTGGGCGACGGCGGGCGCACCGCCCGAGCTCCAAGAGGCCACGGCCGTCGCCGACGAGCTCACCCACGCCGGGTGGGCGGTCCCCGCCCTCGACGCCCGCCTGATCGCCGCCCGCATCGCCCTCGACCTGGGTCGGGCCCCGGAGGCCACCGCCCAGTTGCGGGCGGCGTCGGCCGCCCGCTCCCGCGGGCCCGCCGACCTGCGGGCGAGGGCCTGGCACGCCGAGGCGCTCCTTCGCCGCACCCAGGGCGACCGCCGGGGGGCGGAGGCGGCCCTCCGGGCGGGGCTGCGGGTGCTGGCCCGCAACCGGGCCACCCTGGGCGCCACCGAGCTGCGCGTCCACGCCACCGCCCACGTCGCCGACCTCGACCGGCTCGGGACGCGCCTGGCTCTCGAGTCCGGCGAGGCGCGGCGGGTACTCGGCTGGGCCGAGCGGGTGCGGGCGGACTTCGCCGGGGGGACACGGGCACCGCGGCCCCCGGCCGATCGGGAGATCGCCGACCGTCTGGCCGAGCTGCGCCACGTCGTCGGCCAGCTCGAGCAGGCGGGGTTCGCCGCAGAGGACCCTGCGCGACTCCTCCGCCGCCAGGCGGCGCTGGAGGCGGAGATCCGGCGCAGGAGCCGCCACGCCGCCGGCGAGCGCCCTGGTGCAGCCGCCGACGGGGCCCTGGGGCAGGGGGCGCGCCGGCCGTCGGTGCCGGAGCTGGCCGGCGCCCTGGGCGAGCGGGCCCTGGTGGAGCTGGTGGCGTCGGACGGGGCCCTGATCGCGGTGAGCCTGGTCGGCGGGCGGGCTTGCCTGCACCAGCTGGGATCGACGGCCGAGGTGCTGGCGGGCGTCGAGACGCTCCGCTTCGCCTTGGCCCGGCTGGCCCGCGCCGGCGGGGCGGCGGGGCGGCAGGCGGCGGTCGCCCTGCTGCGGGAGGCGTCCGCCGCGCTCGACCGCACGCTCTTCGACCCCGTCCGCCGACGGATCGGCGACCGCCCGCTGGTCCTCGTGCCCACCGCGCCGCTCCACGCCGTCCCCTGGTCGGCCCTGCCGTCGTGCCGGGGTCGGCCGGTGGTCGTGTCGCCGTCAGCCACCGGGTGGTGGCGGGCGGAGACCGCCCACGGTCCGTCGGGCCTGGGCCGGACCGTGCTCGTGGCCGGGCCCGGCCTCGAGCAGGCGGGGCCCGAGGTGTCCGACCTGGCCGGCGTGCACCAGGGCGCGTCGTGCCTGGAGGGGCCTGACGCGACGACAGAGGCGTTCCTCGCCGCCGCCGACGGGGTCGACCTCGTCCACGTCGCCGCCCACGGGCGGTTCCGGGCCGACAACCCGCTGCTGTCATCCCTGCGGCTGGCCGACGGCCCTCTCACCGTCTACGACCTCGAGCGCCTCGCCCGTGTCCCTCGCCGGCTCGTCCTCTCCGCTTGTGACGCCGGGCTGTCGGCCGCCCGTCCAGGCGACGAGGTCATGGGCCTGGCCGCCTCGCTTCTGGCGCTGGGCAGCCGCACGCTCGTGGCCAGCGTGGTTCCCGTCCGGGACACCGCCACCCGCCCGCTCATGGTCGATCTCCACCGCCGGCTCGCCTCCGGGGCCGGCCCCGCCGAGGCCCTCGCCCGGGCCCACGCCACCATCGCCGACGACGACCCGGAGACCCTTTCCGCCGCCGGCTTCGTCTGCTTCGGCTCGGGGTAGCGCCCGGGCCCGAAGGGCTTGCCCGGGCGGAACAGGTTGGGCGCCGCCGGAGCCGGCACGAAGCAGTTGAGAGGCCGCCGAAGGCGGCCGCTGTACGGTCTTGTCGTGAACGGGAGCACCGTCGGGGTGGGCGTCCTGGGCTGCGGGACGGTGGGCTCGGCCCTGTGCCAGCTCGTCGCCGAGCACGGCGACACCATCGCCGCCCGCTCGGGCGTGCGCCTCCGGATCGTCCGGGTGGCGGTGCACAACCTCGCCCGCGACCGGCCCGTCACCTTCCCCGACGGCGTGCTCACCCACGACGCCGACGAGGTGGTGGCCGACCCCGAGGTCGAGGTCGTGGTCGAGCTCATGGGAGGCATGGAGCCCGCCCGCCGCCTCATCCACACCGCCCTGGAGGCGGGCAAGCCGGTCGTCACCGCCAACAAGGAGGTGCTCGCCAACGCCGGCGCCGAGCTCCTCGAGACGGCGGCCAAGTCGGGCGTCGACCTGTTGTACGAGGCGTCGGTGGCCGGTGCCATCCCGCTCATCCGCCCGCTCCGCGAGTCCCTCGCCGGCGACCGCCTGGTGCGGGTGATGGGCATCGTCAACGGCACCACCAACTTCATCCTCACCCGGATGACCGAGTCGGGAGAGTCGTTCGCCGAGGCCCTCGCCGAGGCCCAGGCGCGGGGGTTCGCCGAGCGTGACCCGTCGGCCGACGTCGAGGGCTGGGACGCGGCGTCCAAGGCGGCCATCATCGCCAGCGTCGCGTTCGGCGCCAACGTCGTCGCCGGGGACGTCTACCGGGAGGGCATCGCCGGGGTCACCCCCGAGGACATTGCCATGGCCGCCCGCCTCGGCTACGTAGTGAAGCTCCTCGCCGTCGTCGAGGCGGTGGGCGAGACCGCGCCGGACGACGACGGCGCGCCGCGGCCTCGTGAGATCGCGGTGCGGGTCCACCCGGCCATGCTCCCGGCCGAGCACCCGCTGGCGTCGGTGCGCGAGTCGTTCAACGCCGTGTTCGTCGAGGGGGCGGCAGCGGGCGAGCTCATGTTCTATGGCCGGGGGGCCGGCGGTCGCCCGACGGCGTCGGCCGTTCTAGGCGACCTCGTCGACGCGGCGGTGAACCTGCGCCAGGGGACGGCCGCCGGGCCGGCCGGCCTGACCCGGGCGCGCATCCGGCCCATCGACGAGCTGAGCTCGCAGTACTACCTCACGATCGACGTCGTGGACCGTCCCGGGGTCCTCGAGAAGGTGGCCGGCGTCACCGCGCGCCACGGGGTGTCGATCCTCAAGATGGAGCAGGTCGGGTTGGGGGACGAGGCCCGCCTCGTGCTGGTCACCCACACCGCCGCCGAGCGCGACGTCCAGGCCACCATCCACGACCTGCGACAGCTCGACGTGGTCGACCGGGTGGGGACGCTCCTGCGCGTGGTGGGGCCCGAGTAGGGCGAGCTGGAGGAAGGCGTGGCCGCGGTCGGGTGGCGGGGCGTCATCGAGGAGTACCGCGACTTCCTCCCTGTCGGTGACGGCACGCCCGTCGTCACCCTCCAGGAGGGCGGCACGCCCCTGCTCCCCGCACCCCGGCTGTCCGAGCGCGTCGGCGCCGCGGTGTGGCTGAAGTACGAGGGCGCCAACCCCACCGGCTCATTCAAGGACCGAGGGATGACGCTGGCCATCTCCAAGGCCTTGGAGGAGAAGGCCGAGGCGGTCGTGTGCGCGTCGACCGGGAACACGTCGGCCTCCGCCGCCGCCTACGCGGCCCGGGCGGGCCTCAGCTGCGCGGTGCTGATCCCCGAGGGCTACATCGCCCTGGGCAAGCTGGCCCAGGCCCTGATCCACGGCGCCCGGGTGCTGCAGATCAGGGGGAACTTCGACGACGCCCTCGCCATCGTGCGGTCGCTGGCCGAGCGCTCCCCCGTGACCGTCGTCAACTCGGTGAACCGCTTTCGCATCGACGGCCAGAAGACGGCCGCCTTCGAGGTGGTCGATGCCCTGGGCGACGCTCCGCACATGCACTCCATCCCGGTGGGCAACGCCGGCAACATCACCGCCTACTGGAAGGGCTACCGCGAGTACCAGGACGCCGGGCGGGCGACCCGCCTGCCGGCCATGCACGGGTTCCAGGCGGCCGGCGCCGCGCCCATCGTGCTCGGCCATCCCGTCGAGAGCCCCGAGACCATCGCCACCGCCATCAGGATCGGTAACCCCGCGTCCTGGTACGGCGCCACCGCGGCGGCGGCCGAGTCCGGAGGCGCGATCCAGGCGGTCACCGACGACGAGATCCTCGCCGCGTACCGGTTCCTCGCCTCGGAGGAGGCGGTGTTCTGCGAGCCGGCGTCGGCGGCATCGGTCGCCGGGCTGCTCAAGACGGGCGCCCCGCCGGAGGCGACGGTCGTCTGCACCCTGACCGGGCACGGCTTGAAGGACCCCGACCGGGCCATCGCCGAGATCGCCGTCCCCGTCCCCATCGACCCCGACGAGGAGGCGGTGCGGGCCGAGCTGGGGCTTTGAGGCACCTAACCTCGCGGTGATGAAGCGATGAAGCGATGAAGTACGTCGTCTGCGTCCCCGACGGGGCGGCCGACGAGCCGGTGCCCGAGCTCGGCGGGCGCACGCCCCTCGAGGCGGCGTCCATGCCCAACCTCGCCGCCCTGGCGGCGCGGGGCGAGGTCGGGCGGGCCGCCACCATTCCCGACGGCTTTCCGGCGGGGAGCGACGTCGGCAACCTCTCGATCCTCGGCTACGACCCCGTCCGGTACCACACCGGCCGCGCCCCCATCGAGGCCGCCGCCATGGGGCTGCGTCTCCGGCCCGACCAGGTGGCCTACCGCTGCAACCTCGTCACCGTCGACGCCGACGGCACCATGGTCGACTTCGCCGGCGGCCACCCGTCCTCGGAGGCGGCGGCCGAGGTGATCGCCGCTCTCGACGAAGAGCTGGGCGACGACGAGGTGTCGTTCCACCCCGGCGTGCAGTACCGCCACATCGTCGTCGCCCCGGCCTCGTGGGCCGACGCCGAGTGCACCCCGCCTCACGACCTCACCGGTCGGCCGGCGGTGTGGCCCACCGGCCCCGCCGCCTCCCGCCTTCGCGAGCTCATGGAGGCCTCGCGCCCGATCGTCGGGGCGGCACCGGTGGCCGCCACCCAGGTCTGGCTGTGGGGGCAGGGGCCTCAGCCGGAGATCCCCTCGTTCGCCACCACCTACGGCCTGGAGGCGGGGCTCGTCACCGCGGTGGACCTGGTGCGGGGGCTGGGTGCCCTCACCGGCATCGCCGTCACCGAGGTCGAGGGAGCCACGGGGTGGTACGACACCAACTACGAGGGCAAGCGGGACGCCGCCCTGGCGGCGCTGGCCGACGGCGCCGACCTGTTCCTCGTCCACGTCGAAGCCAGCGACGAGGCGGGCCACGCCGGCGACATCGCCGCCAAGGTGGAGGCCCTGGAGAACTGGGACCGGCGCATCATCGGACCGCTCGTCGAGGCCCTCGTCGACCTGGGGCCCTGGCGGCTGCTGCTCCTGCCCGACCATGCCACGCCCCTCGCCCTCCGCACGCACACGCCGGCGCCAGTGCCCTACCTGCTGGTCGACTCGACGACCGACGGCCCCGGCGGCGTCTACGCCGAGGCGGCCGCCGCCGACCGGCCCGCCGTCCCCGGGCATACGCTCATGGGGCGACTCACCCGGGAGTAGGCGCCTCAACCAATTCTGGTCCGCTCAGAGCGCGACTTTCGACGACTTTCATCACCCAATACGAAGAATGGGCGGTAGAATCTGGCAGTCCCGTCCTCGGAGGTCGCCTGCGTGCGCATCCTCGTCCTGGTGGACGGCGAGCACCATCCTCCCGTCGTTCGGGCTGCCATCGACCACCTGCCGTCCCGCCTGCCCGGCGGAGTCGTCGTGGGGGCGGCGGTGATCGGCGGGGGCGAGAAGCTGGCCACCACCGACCCACCCGATCTCGGCGTTCCCGTGCTCGACGGCTCGGGCCCCGACGACGCACTGGCCGCCGGCCTTGGGTCCTTCGCGCCCGACCTGGTCTACGACCTCTCCGACGAGCCCGTGCTCGACTCCCGCGACCGCCTGCGCCTGGCCGCCCGGGCCTTGGCCGCCGAGGTGGCCTACGCCGGCGCCGACTTCCGCCTCGACCCGCCGCCGCGGCCGCGGCTCGCCGCCAAGCCGACGGTGGCGGTGGTCGCCACCGGCAAGCGCACGGGCAAGACGGCCGTCACCTCGAGCCTGGCGCGCCTCCTCGCCGAGCGGGGGACGCCGCCCGTGATCGTCGCCATGGGCCGGGGCGGGCCGGCCGAGCCCGAGCTGATCGACCCGGCGACGGCCGACCTGTCACCGGCCGGCCTGCTGGCCCGCGCCGACCGGGGCGACCACGCCGCCAGCGACTACCTGGAGGACGCCCTGATGGCCCGGGTGCCCTCGGTCGGCACCCGCCGGTGCGGCGGGGGGCTGGCGGGGGCGCCGGCCGACGACACCTTCGCCGCCGGCGCGGCGCTGGCCGACCGGCGCGACGAGCCGCTCCTGCTCTACGAGGGGAGCGGCGCGGCGATCCCGCCGGCCCACGCCGACGCCACCATCCTCGTGGTGCCCGCCTCGGCCGACCCCGAGCTGGTCACGGGCTATCTCGGTGCCTATCGAGTGTTGCTGAGCGACCTGATTGTGGTTACCATGGCAGAGCCATCGTTCGCTGACTCGAACGCAGCGATGACCGAAGGCGCAGCGGCTCCCAAGGAAGGGCCCTCAGCAGCGAGCGTCGCCTTTCTGGAGAGAAGCGTCCGGGGCTTGTCACCTGGAACTCGGGTCGTGCACACCGTTTTCAGGCCCACGCCCCTTCAGCCGATCTCCGGTCGCCGGGTCTTCTACGTCACCACTGCACCGGCCTCCGCCGTCGATGTCATGGCCGGTCACCTCGAGCAGGAGCACGGCTGCAAGGTCGTGGGCACGTCCCACCACCTGGCCCACCGCCCTGAGCTGGCGGCGGACCTGGAGGCGATGGACGCCGCCGACGTCCTCGTGGTCGAGCTCAAGGCGGCGGCGGTCGACCTCGCTGCGAGGAGCGCCCTCGAGCGGGAAATGGAGGTCGTGTTCTGCGACAACCGAGTGGTCTCCGTCGGAGGAGACGGGACTTTCGAGGAGTTGGCGATGAGCACCACCGATCTGGCTGTGCGGCGGTTCCAGCGGCACGCAGAGGCCCTTTGAGGCGGGCCGGACGAGCATGAAAGCGGCGACCCACCGACACGTGATCATCAGCGACGAGGAGTACGAGTTGCCGTACTCCAAGGGGCTCATGGCGTCGAGCATCATGGCCACGGGCCTTCCTCCGGCGCGGGCCTTCCAGGTGGCCGAGGTGATCGAGGACCACCTGGCCCGCACCGGCCTTCCCCACGTGTCGCGGGCGGAGCTCAACGCGCTCGCCCTCGACGTCCTCCGGGAGGAGACGGGCGACCGCTACGCGGAGTCGTTCGCCAAGTGGCAGCGGGCCAAGCGCCTCGACATCCCCCTCGTCATCCTCCTCTGAGGGGCGACGGGCGTCGGGAAGTCGACGATCGCCACCATGCTGGCCAGCCGCCTCGGCATCACCCGGGTGATCCCCACCGACGCCATCCGCGAGGTCATGCGGGCGATGTTCACCGCCGGGCTCTTCCCGACGCTGCACACCTCGTCGTACGACACCGCCCGGCTGGTGCGAGTGCCGCTGCCGCGCAACGCCGACCCGGTCATCATCGGGTTCCGGGAGCAGACGGCCGCGGTGTCGGTCGGCGTCGAGGCGCTCATCCAGAGGGCGGTCGACGAGGGCACCGACCTCATCGTGGAGGGCGCCCACCTGGTGCCCGGGTTCACCGACATCTGCCGCTTCGCCGGCCACGCCGTCGTCGTCCCCATGATCGTCACCGTGGACGACGAGGAGGTGCACCGCAGCCACATCCTCAAGCGGGCCAGCGAATCGGGTGGCCGCCCCGCCGACCACCGTCTCAGCCACTTCGGCGACATCGTGAAGCTGCAGCGCTACGTCAAGTCGCTCGCCTTCCAGCACGGTGTCCCCGTCGTCCCCTCGTACAACCTCGACGCCACCTTGTCCCACGTGATCGAGCTGGTGGTCGCCCGGGCGACCGAGGCGGTCCCCCGTCCCGGCGACCCCCTGCCCATCACCGACCGAACCACCGACGGCGCCCGCACGAGCGGCGCCGCGAAAGGAGCACGACCAATGCCGGGAGGCGAACGATGAGCATCGCGCCCCAGGCGCTGGAGCGGTCCGTCCTCGAACGCAAGGAGCGCGACGAGCTGGCCGCCATCGCCGAGGCCATGGGGGTCAAGCCGTCCGCCCGGGCATCGAAGTCGACGCTGATCGACTCGATCCTCCGGGAGGCGGGGATCGAGACGGGCGCCGAGGAGCGACCGAAGCGGTCCCGCTCGTCCCGCGCCGCCCAGAGCCCGAGCAACGGCGAGGGGGCGACGGACGTGACCGTCCCCACCGAGCCGGGCACCGGGCCGGCCCAGCCGAACGTCCCCGTGATCGAGCCGGCCCCACCCGCGCCCCAGCCGGAGACGCCCGCACCCGAGCCCTCCACCGAGCCCTCCCCGCCCGAGCCCGCCACCGAGCCGTCGCCTCCCGAGGTCCCGCCGGTGGGAGCGTCGGCGGGCGACGGCGGCGGTGCCGGCTCCGCTCCGGCCGGGGAGGCCGGGGCCGCCGAGGCGGGCCAGGGCGACGACGCCAGCCGGGCGGCGACGTCGGGCGGCGAGCGCACCGCCAGCGACAGCCCCACCACCGACGGCCCGGCCACCGACGGCCCGACCGCCCAGGCCCCCGCCGGCCAGTCCGCGACGGCATCGACGGCGACGACGGCGGCCCCCGCCGACGCCCCCGCCGACACCAACGGCGGCCCTTCCACCCCCGCGCCCACCGCCCACGGGGGCCAGCACTCCCAGCCGGGCGGAACCCGCACCGACGAGCGTCAGCGCGACCGCCAGCGCGACAACCGCGGCGACGGGTCGGGCGAGCCCGGCAACCGACGCAGCCGCCGGCGCCGGGGGCGTAACGCCGACCGGGCCCCCCAGCAGGACCGCGACGACGTTCAGTACTCGGGTGAGCCCATCCCCGTCGAGGGGCTCCTCGACCTGCACGAGAAGGGCTACGGGTTCCTCCGCACCACCGGGTACCTGGCCAGCCCCAAGGACGTCTACGTCTCGGTCAGCCAGGTGCGCCGCTTCGGGCTCCGCAAGGGCGACTACATCAAGGGCGCCAGCCGCCCGGCGGGGTCGAGCGAGAACTGGCCGGCGCTCCTGCGCATCGACACGGTCAGCGGGATGACGCCCGACGAGGCCCGCCAGCGGCCCAAGTTCGAGGACCTGACGCCGCTGTTCCCCGACGAGCGCCTGCGCCTGGAGATCCCGGGCGACAGCAACAACATGGTCGCCCGCATCGTCGACCTCATCTCGCCGATCGGGAAGGGCCAGCGCGGCCTGATCGTCTCGCCGCCCAAGGCGGGCAAGACCACCGTCCTCAAGCAGATCGCCCACTCCATCGAGGCCAACAACCCCGAGGTGCACCTCATGGTGCTGCTCGTCGACGAGCGCCCCGAGGAGGTCACCGACATGCGGCGGTCGGTGAAGGGCGAGGTGATCGCCTCGACCTTCGACCGCCCGTCCGACGAGCACACCCAGGTGGCCGAGCTCACCCTGGAGCGGGCCAAGCGGCTGGTCGAGGTGGGCACCGACGTGTGCATCGTCCTCGACGGCATCACCCGGCTCTCCCGGGCTTACAACCTGGCCGCTCCGGCCACCGGCCGCATCATGTCCGGCGGCATCGACGTGGGCGCGCTCTACCCGCCGAAGAAGTTCTTCGGGTCGGCCCGCAACATCGAGGAGGGCGGGTCCATCACCATCCTGGCCACCGCCTTGGTGGAGACCGGGTCTCGCATGGACGAGGTCATCTTCGAGGAGTTCAAGGGCACCGGCAACATGGAGCTCCGCCTCGACCGCAAGCTGGCCGAGCGCCGCATCTACCCGGCGCTCGACGTCAACGCCAGCTCGACCCGCCACGAGGAGCTGCTCTTCGAGCGCAACCAGCTGCAGCAGGTCTGGAAGCTGCGCCGGGTGCTCAACGCCCTGGAAGGGGGAGCGGGCCTCGAGCTGTTGATGGACAAGATCAAGTCGACCAAGAGCAACGACGAGTTCCTGGCCGAGATCGCCAAGGCGCCGATGCCCACCGGGTGACGCGCCCGGCGAGGGTCCACGAGGAGACAGCGACATGAAAGCCGATATCCACCCCCGCTACGAGACCACTACTGTTCGCTGCTCGTGCGGGAACACGTTCACCACCCGCTCGACCAAGGCCGACCTGCGGGCCGAGCTGTGCAACGAGTGCCACCCGTTCTTCACCGGCAAGCAGAAGCTGGTCGACACCGGAGGGCGGGTCGAGCGGTTCGAGCGCCGCTACGGCGCCCGCGGGAAGGGAAAGACGAAGAAGTAGGGCGGGCCACATGACGTGGGCCGGGAGAGGACAGGTTCATGGCTGAGGGGGAGCGGGCGGACGTCGGGGCCACGCCGGGTCCGGACGACGAGACCCTCGGCGCCGCCCTCGCCGCCGTACTGGGTTTGAGCTCCGAGGGCTCCGGCAGCCCGGTGACCACGCCCAGGGCCGTCTCCGTTCCACCGCCGCGGCGCCCCCCTTACTCGCCGCCGTCGACCGACCCGGTGACCGTGGCCGCCGGCGGGGAGCAGCCCTCGGCGAGCGACGACTTCTGGGGGTCGGGCGACGAGCTCGAACGGCTCGACGCTCGGCCCGCCCCCTCGGAGGAGGACGGGGTGCCCGACGTCCGGCTGGCGTCGGCCGGAGAGGCGCCCGCCCGACCGTTCGCCGAGAGCTCCGACGCCGACGCGGTTGGGAGTCGGCTGTCGGCACCCTCCGCGTCCGACGCCGACGATTTCTGGGGCGAACCCGAGACCGACGAGTCTCCGCCGGCGCCGGCCGAGGACGAGCCCGAAGCACCTGGCCTCAGGCCTCGGGAGGTCCTCCCTCGCGACCTCTGGCTCCGTCCGGCCGACCGCGACCGGGACCGCGCCGCCTCGCCCACGCCCCCCGTCGACCGACCG
The DNA here is from genome assembly GCA_036260255.1 of Acidimicrobiales bacterium. Classification (GTDB taxonomy): domain Bacteria; phylum Actinomycetota; class Acidimicrobiia; order Acidimicrobiales; family AC-14; genus DASZJY01. The sequence continues at coordinate 63,533 of DATAAF010000088.1, forward strand.
GAGGAGCCCAGTGAGTCCTCCCTGACCGCCCTCCAGGAAGTGGGGCTGGGTGGTCCCCTCAACACCGCCATGGGCGACCTGCGCCGGCTCGCCGACGAGGGTGCTCACCGAGGCACCGAGCCGGTCGCCTCGGAGGCCCGCGGCGCCGACGACTCGCACGCCCAGGGCGTCGTGCCGCGCCGGGACCGGCTGCGGGACCGCCGGCGTGACCTGCCGCTCCAGCTGGCGGTGGCGGCCCTCGTGGTGATCGCCTTCGCCGTCGTTCTGCTGACGCGGGGCGGCGACTCCCGGCGTGGCATCGACACGAGGGTGGCGACCAGCACTCCGCCGACGACCGCGCAGGCGCCGGCCGTCCCGGCCGCGGATGCCAGCACCACCTCGGTGCCGCTGCCCGAGGAAGTGATGCCGCCGCCGCCCGACGCCGCCGCTCCGCCGCCCTCCTCCGCTTCGCAGGCGGACGACGGTCGTCCCCCGGCGGGCGCCAGGGCCCCGTCCCGCCCCCGAGCGTCACGGTCGCCGGCGCCTGCAGCAGCACCCGCCCCGAGCCGGCCTGCTCCCGAGCCGACTTCGCCGCCCGCCACCACCGCCACCACTCAACCTCCGGCCACGACGACGCCGCCCGCCTCCGTTCCCAAGCAGTCGGGCCCCTGCGACCGGTCGTGGCTCTCGCCCGAGGCGCGCCAGGCGTGCCTCGACAGTCGCGGCCCGGGCGGCGACGACTGATCCGGCGGCGCGTCGGCGAGGGGGGAGTGGAGGGAGCTGCATCGGCGGCCGACGGGGCCCCGCTGGCGGAACTCCACGCGACGGGCGGTATCGTCGCCGACGGGAACCCCCGAAGGCGAGACACGACGCAGCCGAGGCGGTAGAGCGATGCACCTGCGAGCCAAGTGGACGGCCTTGAGGCGGTATCGGCGGAGGGCTCGCCACATCGGTGAGACCGAATCGGGCCATTCACTGTTCGCGGTGGGACCGGCACGAGTCTCTCTCCCACGCGGCAGCCGCCAGTTCTTCCTCGTCTTCGGCTGCTCACGGTGCGGCCGTGACGTCGAGACGCAGAGGAGCGCCCACCGGGTGGCCGACCTCCTCGGGCCGGACGCGTCGGTTCTCTGCATGGACTGCGCCCGGCTGCCCCTCGAGGTCGCGGAGGCGCAGGGGTCGGGTCCCTCGCCGAGCGCGGGTCGGGCCGGACGGCATCAGGCCGGAGTCGCGGTCTCCCCGGCGCACGAGGACACGGGGACGAGTCCCGCCGAACCGGAGCCCGAGGGCCGAGGTGACGAGGTCGGCCGGCTCCTGCACGAGCTGGCGTCGGGGTACCGCGAGCTGTCCGACTGGGTGAAGACGAACCACGACGCCCGGCGCGGGGACCTCGGCGACGCACCCGGAACGTTGGGCGAGCAGGTGGCGTCGGTCCTCCGGTCGGCCGCGGTCAGCGCCGAGGAGATCCGAGCCGAGGCGATCAGGGTCCGAGAGGCGGCCGACGCCGAGAAGGCGGGCGCCGCCGGCATCGTCGCCGAGGCCGAGGCGGAGGCGTCGCGCCTCAACGGGGAGGCCGCTCGTAGCCTCGAGGAAGCTCGGAGGGACCGTGAGCGGGCAGCTGCGGTGCTGCACGACGCCGAGGAGAAGGCGGAGGCGCGGCAGGCGGAGGCGCAGGCGGCCGTTGCCGAGATCTGGGAGGAGGTCGAAGCGGAGCGAGCTCGTGCCGCCGAGCTGATGCCCGCGGCAGAGCGCCAGGCGGCGACCGTGGTGGCGAGCGCCGAAGACGAGGCTGCTCGCATCCGGCGGGAAGCCGAGGCGGACCAGGCCCAGGCGGCCGAGTTGGTCCGCCAAGCCGAACGGCAGGCGTCCGAGCTGCGGAGGACCGCGGCAGCGCGCGTGGAGGCCGCGACCCAGGAGCAGGAGCGGGCCAAGACGACGCTGGCGGAGGCGGAAAGCCGTGCATCCGAGCTGCTGGCGAACGTGGAAAGCCGCGCGTCCGAGCTGTTGGCCGAGGCGGAGAGCCGCGCGTCCCAGCTGGTCGGCGAGGCGGAGAGCCGCGCCTCGCAGCTGGTCGGCGAGGCGGAGAGCCGCGCCGCGGAGCTGTTGGCTGCGGCCGAACGCCGTGCGTCCGCGATCGTCGGCGAAGCCGAGATGCGCGCCTCGGAACTGGTCGCCGACGCACAGGCCGAGGCGGCCCGGGTGGGGGAGGCCAGCCTGGCGGAGGCGGCGCAGCTCCGCCAGACCGCGGCGGCCCAGGCCGCCGACGTGATGCAGCAGGCCGACGCTGACCGGGCGCACGCCAACGCGCTGCTGGCTGCCGCCTTGCAGGCGCGCAACGCAGCGGAGGACGACCGGGGCCGCGCTGCCAGCCTGCTCGCCGACGCCGAGGAGCAGGTCCGCCGGCTACGGGCCCAGGCCGAGCCCGAGGCGGTCCCGACCCGCGAGGCACCCCTGCCGCCGGGGCCCCGGCAGAGGACCGGTTGACCGGCGGCCGCGGTCGCCCGCGGAGAGATCAGGCGCCTGAAGCGGTCTCGGAGCCCTCCGAGCGCAGGACGAGGTGGTCCTCCAGCACGAGGACGTCGAAGGCGGCGCGCCGGTAGGTGCGCACCGCGTCCTCGGGCGTGCAGACGATCGGCTCCTGCACGTTGAACGACGTGTTGAGGAGCACCGGCACGCCGGTGATCCTCTCGAACTCGCGAAGCAGCCGCCAGTAGCGGGGATTGGCCGTGCGGCTCACCGTCTGCGGCCGGGCCGTCCCGTCGACGTGGACGACCGCGGGCACCCGGTGTCGCGTCTCGTCGGCGACGGGTAGCACGGTGACCATGAACGGGTCGCGATGAGGCCGCCCGAAGAAGCCCTCGCCGGCCTCCTCGACCATCGACGGGGCGAGGGGCCGGAACCACTCTCTGAGCTTCACCTTGTGGTTCAGGAGCTCCCGCATGTCGGAGCGGCGAGGGTCGGCGAGGAAGCTGCGGTTGCCCAGGGCGCGGGGGCCGAACTCGCACCGGCCCTGGAACCAGCCGACGATGGCGCCGTCGGCGATCAGCCGGGCGACGCGCGGCAGCAACTCGTCGTCGGGGAGGGTCTGGAAGGGGATGCCGGCATCACGCAGGGCGGCGGCGCACTGCTCCGAGTTGAACGACGGCCCGAAGTAGGCATGGTCCATCTGGTACGCGCGGGGTCGTCCGAGGATGCCGTTGTAGGTGAGGTAGGCGGCGCCGAGCGAGCAGCCGGCGTCCCCGGCCGCCGCCTGGATGAACACCCGCTCGAAGGGCGACTCCTCGATGATCCGGCCGTTCATCACCGAGTTGAACGCCACGCCGCCGGCGAGGCAAAGGTTCCGTTCGCCGGTGCGGCGGTGGAGCGACCGGAGGAGGTGGAGCACGACGTCCTCGAGGACGACCTGGGCGCTGGCGGCGATGTCCTGGTGGCGTTCGGTGATCTCCTCGTCCGGCTGGCGCGGGGCTCCCAGGGCGGCGATCGCCTCCTCGCTGAACATGTACCGCTTGGCCAGGTGGTGGTCGAGGACGCGTACGTTCACCCGGAACTCGTCCTCCCCGCGCACCGACAGCACCCGCTCGGAGAGGAACTGGCGATAGCGGGGCTGCCCGTAGGCGGCCAGCCCCATGACCTTCCACTCGTCCCCCGCGAACATGTCGAAGCCCAGGAAGTTGGTGACGGCCGAGTAGAACTGGCCGAGCGAGTGGGGGAGCTTGATCCGCTTGAGCGGTCGGACGTCGGTGCCTCTGCCGAGCGCCATCATCGTCGTGGTCGCCTCGCCGGTCCCGTCCATGGTGAGGATTGCGGCCTGCTCGAACGGCGACACCAGGAAGGCGCTGGCGGCGTGACAGGGATGGTGCTCCAGGTAGTGGAACTGGAAGTCGCTCGGGCCGAACCGCTCCCGAAGGAGGCGCGGGTACCGGAACATCCCCAGGTAGCTCTCGCTCACCTGGCGGACGCCCCGGTCCACCCGGGCTTCGAACATCTCTCGGGAGATGGCCAGGGACTTGAGCGCCTGTAGCGCCTTGTGCCCGAGGATCCACGGCTTCCAGTAGAGCGAGACGTGCTCCACCTCGGCCAGCTTGATGCCCGCTTCGCCCAAGCAGTACTCGATGGCGTTGTAGGGGAACCCGATGTGGTGCTTCTTGCGCGAGAAGCGCTCCTCCTCTACCGCCGCCACGACCTGGCCGTCGTGTATGAGGGTCGCGGCGGCGTCGCCCATGGTCGTCAGCCCCAGGATGTACATCGAACCTCGCTTACGACGACGGAGTCCCGCATGGGCGCACGCTGAGCAACGCGGTGCGAGAGCCACAGCGATCGTGACGCCAGTGGCCGCCGGCCGATTGTAGTAGGGGACCTCGAATCTGCGCGACGCAGAGGACCCCGAGCATACGATTCGTGCCCAGAAGACGTCCGCGGCATGGCGGGCCGCCAACGAGTCTCAGAGGGGGAACTCAGTGCAGAGGCTCACAGCCGTTCGAGAAGGTGCCCGGTCTGTCAGGCGGAACCCCAAGGAGGTCGGTGCATACATCGTTGTCGGCCTCCGGCAGCTCCGAGACGACGCCCGGCTGGTCGGTCGGGGCATCCGCTACAGCATCGCTCCTCCTCCGGAGATGGGCGACTGGGAGACGGTCGCCGGCACAACCTTGTTACGACGGAGCTACCGCCACAACCAGGAGTACGAGGACCAGCAGGTGGCCAAGCTGCCGATCGTCAAGCGGGATCTCGCCGCCCGGTCCCACGGGCGGCGAACGGGCTTCGTCGAGCGCTTCGGGTCGTGTCCAGAGATCCTGGCGGCGAAGAGCATCCTGTGCCTGGGTGCCCGCACGGGTGAGGAGGTGGCCGCTCTCTACGACCACGGAGTGCTCGCCGTAGGGGTCGACCTCCTGCCCGGTGACGACAGGTATGTCCTCAGGGGAGACTGGCACGCCCTGGAGTTCCCCGACGAGAGCTTCGAGGCCGTCTACGGCAACGCGTTCGATCACGCGAGGGACCTGGACGCTGTCCTGAAGGAGGTCGATCGCGTCCTCGCTCCCGGCGGCGTGTTCCTCCTCGACATCGCCTACGGCTTCGACGAGGGTCGCCCGGTGGGTCCCTTCGAGTCGCTGGCCTGGCCGACGGCGCGGGACCTGGCCGACGAGGTCGGGAAGGTCACCGGGTTCAGGTTGGAGCGGTTCGGCGAGATCCGGCTCCTGCACATGGACGGTTGGTGCGAGGCGGTCTACCGCAAGCCCGCAGTCGCCGCCGGGTCAGCGTGAGCTTCGATCCGGGGCGGTGGCGAGGGCTCGCGCAGGGCGGTCGCCCTACCGGCGGCCGCGGACGAACAGGTAGTTGCTGACGCCGGGCGCCGGAAGCGCCTCGCTCTCGAGTTCCAGCCCGCTCTGGGCGAGGATGTCCCGGATGGCGTCGGTCCGCCCTCGATGATGAGAGACCTCCACCAGAAGGCTTCGTAGCCGGTCGTCGGCGAGGACCCGGCGGGCGCCGAGCAGCACGTCGAGCTCGGTCCCGTCGACGTCGAGCTTCAGGTGATTGGGCATGTCGAACCCCCAGCCGAAGACCAGCTCGTCGAGGGCGAAGGTCAGCATCCGTTGCCGGTAGGCGGGTTCGAACTCGTTGCCTTTGAAGTCGACGGTGGCGCCGACGGTGTGGAGCGCGGTCCCGGCCACGACGGAGTGGTAGTTGAGCACCGACGTGCCGTTGCGGTCGCTCAGGGCGATCAGGTGGGGGAACACCACGTCGTGCACGCGGTTGAGGAGCACGTTCTTGCAGAGCTGGTGGTACGTGGCGAAGCTCGGCTCGAAGGCGTGGCACGTCACCCGCCCCGGGGCTTGGGCGGCGGCGACGAGCGCATACGCGCCCACGTTGGCACCGACGTCGTAGAAGACGTCGCCCGCGGTCACGTACTTCTCGATCCAGCGGATGGTCTCCGGCTCCTTGCGGCACGACGTGGCCCGGAAGAGGTCGACTTGCGAGCCCACGGAGAGAAGGATCTCTGCACGTTCGTAGTCCAGGCGCACGACCGGCGCCGTCTCGTCCATCACCGCGACGAGGACGTCGACTGGCAGCGTCCCCACGGCGGCAGCGATCGCCCGGGAGAGGCGTCGTCTGGTCCGTCGCGATCCCGCCTCGAGCACGCCGGCGGCGCCCTTCTCGGCCACCTTGCGGGCGAGGTCCGTGAGCGTCAACCGGGAAGACGTGGGCGCCTCGTCGCGACTCTCGTGGAGGGGGGAAGCCATGGCGGACACGCATCCTCGGCGTCGTGGGCCCGAGCCCGGCAGCGCAGTGGACGCAACGGGCCTCTCGAAGCGTACTTAGCCGTCACCATCCTTCGCGGCGAAGGAACAGCTCGAGGGTCAGGAGCGTCCACAGGGCGTGGCCATGGTTGGCGATACCGCGCTGGTGCTCGCCCAACATCCGGTCGAGGGCCTCCGGCGCCAGATGGGCGCGCACTCTGGCGTCCGGCGCCCCCAGCGTGCCCTCCACATAGGAGCGGAGGTCCGAGCGGAACCAGCGGTCGAGGGGCACTCCGAACCCTCGCTTGCGGCGGGTCTGGATCTCCCGCGGGAGGAGGTCGGCGGCCGCCGCCTTCAGCGCTCGCTTCCGGGAAAGGCCCCGAACTCGGGCGCTCCGCGGGAGGCGGAGGGCAAACTCGACCAGCTCGTGGTCGAGGAAGGGTGACCGCACCTCCAGGGCGTGGGCCATCGCCATGCGGTCGACCTTCGGAAGGAGGTCGTCGAGAAGATACGTCCGCAGCGTGAGATCGAGCAGGCGGTCGAGGAGGTCGGAGCCTTCCGACCGCCGCCAGATCTGTCGGTAGTCCTCGGTGCCCCAGTTCTCCGACCGGCCGAGCAGGGACTCGCGCCATTCCGGACCGAGGAAGCTGACCCAGGCCAGGAAGGCGTCGGGCAATCCCATCTGGCTGCGGTCGAGGAACCGCCGGAAGCTGGCGGCCCGACCCCTCAGCCGGTCGCCCGGTAC
>DATAAF010000089.1:0-2433 GCA_036260255.1 Acidimicrobiales bacterium
TCGCCGCACCACGAGGAGGCTCTCCCCGAGCAGTGTCGACGTCACGGGCCGTCACCCGCTCCGTGCGCTCCTTCTCCCAGGGTTTCGAGGCCATCGTCGCCAACGTGGCCACCGTCATCCAAGGCAAGGACGAGGCCATCCAGCTCGCCCTGCTGTGCCTGCTGGCCGAGGGGCACCTGCTCATCGAGGACGTCCCCGGCGTGGGCAAGACGAGCCTGGCCAAGGCCCTGGCCGCCAGCATCGACTGCAGCTGGGGGAGGGTGCAGTTCACCCCCGACCTCCTGCCCTCCGACGTCACCGGCGTCACCGTGTTCAACCGCAGCTCGTCGACGTTCGAGTTCCGCCCGGGCGGGATCTTCGCCAACCTGGTGCTGGGCGACGAGATCAACCGGGCCTCCCCCAAGACCCAGTCCGCCCTCCTCGAGGCGATGGAGGAGCGCCAGGTCACCGTCGACAGCACGACCTACCAGCTGCCCAGCCCCTTCATGGTGATCGCCACCCAGAACCCGATCGAGCACGAGGGGACGTTCCCGCTCCCCGAGAGCCAGCTCGACCGCTTCCTGATGCGCATCCGCATCGGCTACCCGGCCCGGAGCGCCGAGATCGCCGTCCTCGAGACCCACGGCGCCGCCGACACCGCCCTCGACCGCATCGGTCCCGTCGCCACCGCCGCCGACGTCCAGATGATGACCGCCCACGTCCACGCCGCGCACGTGGCCCAGAGCCTGAAGGGCTACATCGTCGACCTCGCCGACGCGACCCGGCGCCGCCCCGAGCTGGCGCTGGGCATGTCGCCGCGGGCCGCGCTGGGACTGCTGCGGGCTGCCCGCGCCCGGGCCGCCGCCGCCGGGCGGGACTACGTCGTGCCCGAGGACATCAAGGCCCTCGCCCTCCCCGTCATCGAGCACCGGCTCGCCCTCACGCCCGAGGCGCAGCTGCGGGGGACGTCGCGCCAGGAGGTGCTGGGCGAGGTGCTGGCCACCGTGCCCGTGCCCAGCCGGGCCACCACGGGCTAGCCGGTGCCGACGCGCCGCGGGTGGGCGGTGGCCCTCACCGCCCTCGCCCTCGCCGCCGCCGGGCGGGTGCTCGGCGTCTTCGAGCTGTTCGTCCTGGCCGCCGGAGTGGTCGGGCTCCTCGGCGCCGGCGCCGTCAGCACGCTGCGGCGCGTCGAGCTCGAGGCGAGCCGCCAGCTGCGCCCCGCCCGGGTCCACGCCGGGGGCAACACCCGGGTGGAGCTGGTGGTCCTCAACCGCAACCGCCGGCGGTCCCCCGTCCTCACGGTGCGCGACACCGTCGTCCCGTCGCGTTCGGCGTCGGGGACGGGAAGGCGCCAGGCCCGCTTCCTGCTCGCCCCCCTGGCGCCGGGCGAGGAGAACCGGGCCACCTACCGCCTCCCGGCCGAGACGCGGGGCACGTACTCGGTGGGGCCCCTGGAGGCGGTGCTCGGCGACTCCCTCGCGCTGTGGTCGCGGGCGTCGATCGTGGCGCCGGCGGTGGAGCTGACCGTCTACCCGGCGGTCGAGCCGGTGGCGCCTCTCCCCCACAGCCGGGGCGACGACCCCACCGCCGGGGCCCCCCGCCCGGCGGCGGTCGGGCCCAGCGGCGAGGACTTCTACGGGCTCCGTCCCTACCAGCTGGGCGACGACCTTCGCCGGGTGCACTGGCCCTCGACCGCCCGCACCGGCGAGCTCGTCGTCCGCCAGCTGGAGCGGCCCTGGCAGGGGCGGGCCACCGTGCTGCTCGACGTGCGGGCGACCTCCCACAGCGAGGCCACGTTCGAGGCGGCGGTGTCCGCCGCCGCCAGCATCCTCCTGGCCTCCTTCCAGAACGGCGCCCTCGTGCGCCTGGCGACCAGCGACGGCACCGACTCGGGCATCGCCGCCGGGCACGGGCACTTCGAGGCGATCCTCGAGCACCTGGCCGTGGTCGAGACGGGGCCCGCCGGCGCCATGCCCTCCGTGGTGGCCGGCCTGCGCCGGGCCGGCAACGGCGGCGGCCTGGCCGTGGTCACCACCACCGCCGTGGCCGCCGCCGACCTCGAGCTCCTCGCCGGCCTGCACGCCCGCTTCGACACGTTGACGATCGTGCTCGTCGAGCGGCGGGGCCACAGCGTCCCGGCGGCGGCCGGTGCCCGCCGCGGGGGCGCCACCCTCCTACGGGTCCCCGCCGACCGGGGGTTCGCCGCCGCCTGGAACCAGGCGATGGGTGGCGGCGTCGCCGCGCCCGTCACCACCGGAGGGTGGCGATGACGGCGACCATCGACCGTCCGGAGGTGCGCACCCCCGGCGGCCCCCCGCCCTCCCGCCCACCGGAGCGGCCTCGGGGAGGCTGGGACCCGACCACCTCGGCGGCCGCCGACCTGGCCGTCGTCGGGCTCACCGTCGCCGCCGTCGTGGGCCTGGGCCGGCTCTTCGTCGACGCGTCCTTCCTGCC
>DATAAF010000090.1:0-7689 GCA_036260255.1 Acidimicrobiales bacterium
GGATGGCACTGAAGTGGACGAAGACGTCAGGGCCGTCGGCCTGAGAGATGAAGCCGAAGCCCTTGTCCGCGTTGAACCACTTGACCTTGCCCGTTGCCATTGTGGGAGAGCCCCCTTGCATTGAAATCGGATGTTTCGAGGGGACTGCTCAACCCGTGCGGTGTTGCCGTACAGAAGCCGATCCCTCCGCGCGGACGCTAGCACCCGCCCACCGCGGACCGTCAACGATGTTGCTGGCGGCTTCGCCGCCCCGGCCGGGACCCTAACCCGGCCTCCTCCGAGCGGCGGGGGCCCCTGCCCCGCCGCCGGCGGTGTAGCTGGCGGCTCAGCGGCTGCGGCGGGCCAGCGACTCGCGGTCGAGCACCGTCACCTTGCCCCGGTTCAGCTCGAGCGTCCCCCGGGCCAGCTCGCGGCGCAGCACCCGGTTCACGGTGGCGCGGGTGGTGCCGGCCAGGCCGGCCAGGTCCTCCTGGATCAGGGGGATGACGTCGCCGTACACGTCGGCCAGCTCGAGCAGCCGCCGAAGGAGGCGGACGTCGGCAGGTAGGTAGAGCGCCTCCAGCAGCCGCTCGGTGAGGCGGCGCACGCGGCCGGCGAGGAGCCGCACGAGGAAGTCGGACACCATCGGGTCGTCACGCCGCATGGCGGCGAAGGTCTCCTTGCCGACGACGAGGGTCTCGGTCGGCTCCAGAGCGACGGCGGAGGCGCCGCGGACGCCGTCGTCCGAGAGGAGGGCGAGCTCGCCGATCACGTCACCGGGCAGGACCAGCTCGACGGTCGCCACCTCACCCAGGGCGGTGGTGACCCGTACGGCGATGCGGCCTTTGGCGACCAGGTGCAGGGTCGTCCCCGGGTCACCTTCGTGGAAGAGCGTCTCCCCCCGGGCGAAGCGGCGGCGACGGGACCCGGCGAGGATCCTCCGGACCTCTTCTTGGGGAAGGCCCTCGAAGATCTTCCACTCCACGACCCGAAGGATAGAAGGCCACTTTGATGATCTCGACACCTATATGGCGGGCGCATTGACCCTTCACGGCGTGACGTCGCCGCTTTACCATTGGGCTACTTGGCACTCCTCGTCGTCATCGCACTCGTCTTCACAGGCGTCGCTCTGCTTGGCGGGTCGGTCCTGCTCGGCCTTCGCTGGCTCGGGCGTCACCAGAGCCGGACGAGCGGCCAGGAGAGCACCGTCTACGCCCTGAACATGGCGCTCGTCGGGATCGTCGTGGCGTCCCGGCAGTGCTTCGAGGCGACCGCCGGCAACGGGCAGCGCTCCTCGCCGCCCCGCGCCGGCGGGCCGTGGTTGGCCACCGATGCCCGGCTGCGCCCGACCGTCGAGAGGAACCTGCCGCTCGTGGAGGACGCCCAGCTCAAGCAGCTGACGGCCGAGCTGCTCGACCGGACGTCGAGGCTGTACGCCGCCGGCGACCCTGCTGAGGCGGCGCGTCTCAACGCCGAGATCGAGACGTTGCACGAGAAGTTCCGGATCCACCGCACCGACGTGGTCCGCGCCCTCCACGTCAGCCGGGTTGTGCGCCGCCGCTGAGCGGCGGCCGCCGGTCAGGCGCTGACCGCCCGCTCCTGGAGCAGGCCCACCACCAGGTCCCGCATCGAGAAGACGCCGAAGAGATCGCCACTCTCGTCGACGACGACCAGGTGACGGAACCCCTTCTCCCGCATGATCCTCGCCGCGTCTTCGAGCTCCAGCGACGGCGACACCGTCTTCAGGCTCTTCATGACGCAGTCGCCGACGGTGGTGGCGCCGGGGTCGAGGCCGCGGGCGATGATGCGGAGGGCGTCGCGGTCGGTGATGATGCCCGACGGCTTCCCGCCGGTCATCACCACCGCCGAACCGACTCCCCGCTCCATCATCCAGACGGCGGCGTCGCGGAGGCTGTCGCCCTCCTCGACCGTCAACGCGGCACGGGTGACGAGAGGCTCGATCTCCATGGCTTCCTTCTCCCTGGTCGCCCGGCGGGCCGGGCAACTCTACCGACCGGGCGCCCCCGGCCCCCCCGTGCGCCGGCAAATGACCACTTCGGCGAGTTGATCGCTGAGACGGCTCCCCAGCAGCCACTGAGACGAGCAGTGCGGGGGAGGAGGCGGTCGTGCCGGCGACCGACCGACGCCGACTTTGTGAACATACTCACAAGCGGGGGTAGGCTGACGCCCGTGGCCCTCGTGCACCGGGTGCTCTACCCCCAGCCGATCATCTCCCTCGACGACTACCTGAGGAGAGGCGGGGGCAAGGGCCTCCGGGCCGCCGCCCGCATGGACCGGGCCGCCCTCATCGAGCGGGTCGAGGCCTCGGGCCTGCGGGGGAGGGGCGGTGCGGGGTTCCGCACGGGCGTGAAGTGGCGGACGGTCGCCGACAACCGATCGGCCGCCGCCCCCACCACCGTCATCGTGAACGCCGCCGAGGGCGAGCCCGGCACGTTCAAGGACCGCACCATCCTCCGGCGCAACCCCTACGTGGTGGTCGAGGGCGCCCTCATCGCGGCGAGGGCGGTGGGCGCCGACCTCGTCGTCGTGGCCAGCAAGCGGTCGTTCGCCGGAGAGGTCGAGCGTGTGCGCGCCGCGGTGGAGGAAGTGCAGGACGCCGGGTGGGCCGAGGGCGTCGCCATCGCCGTCTTCGAGGGCCCCGACGAGTACCTCTACGGCGAGGAGAGCGCCCTGCTCGAGGCGATCGACGGGCGCTGGCCCTTCCCGCGCGTGGTGCCGACGTTCCGCCGAGGGCTGACCAGCCCCGTCCCTGCCAACGCGTCGACGGCACCGGCACTCGTCAACAACACCGAGACGCTGGCCAACGTGCCCCGCATCGTCGCCCGGGGCCCGGCGTGGTTCCGCACGGTCGGGACGGAGGAGTCCCCCGGCACGGTCGTGTGCACGGTCACCGGCGACACCCGCCGCCACGGCGTGGGTGAGGTGCCCATGGGGACGCCCCTGGCCAAGGTGATCGAGGCGATCGGCGGCGGCCCCCGGCGGGGACGGAAGGTCAAGGCTGTCCTCTCCGGGGTGGCCAACGGCATCGTCACCGGCGACCGGCTCGACACGCCGGTCAGCTACGAGGGGCTGGCGTCCATCGGAAGCGGGATCGGCTCGGCCGGCTTCATCGTCTTCGACGACACCGCGGACATGGTCGCGGTGGCGGCCGGCGTCGCCCGGTTCCTGGCCATCGAGTCGTGCGGCCAGTGCTCGCCCTGCAAGCTCGACGGCATCACCATCGCCGAGCGGCTCGAGCGGGTGGGCGCCGCCAAGGGGCACGAGCACGACTACGGCGTTGTGCAGAAGCGCATCGGCACGGTGGCCGACCGCTCGCGCTGTTACCTCGCCACCCAGCAGCAGACGGTCGTGGGCAGCATCCTCGCGCACTTCGGCGACGAGGTGGCCGCCCACCTCTCCGGAGCGGCTGAGCCGGTCGACGCCCGGCTGATCGCCGAGCTGGTCGACATCAGAGGCGGGACCGCCGTGCTAGACACCCGCCACGCCTACAAGCAGCCCGACTGGACGTACAACAAGCGGTACTCGGGCACCGTCCCCGTCGAGTTCTACTCGGGGTCCCGCCCGCCCTGGTGGTTGGAGTGGTCGAGCGGCTGATGAGTGAGCAGGCGCCGCTCGAGGTCGGCTACTGGTTGTCCAGCGAGGAGCACCCGCCGGCCCGCCTGGTCGAGTACGCCGTCCGGGCCGAGGCGGTCGGTTTCCCGTCGGCCATGATCTCCGACCATTTCCATCCGTGGACCCCTCGGCAGGGGCAGGGGCCGTTCGTCTGGGGGGTGCTGGGCGCCATCGGCACGGCGACCGAGCGGCTCCGGGTGGGGACCGGCGTGACCGCGCCGACCCTGCGCGTGCACCCGGTGATCGTCGCCCAGGCGGCGGCCACCGCCGCCGCCCTGATGCCCGGCCGGTTCCTGCTGGGCCTCGGATCGGGCGAGAACCTGAACGAGCACGTCATCGGGCGAGGCTGGCCCCGCATCGATCTCCGACTGGAGATGCTCGAGGAGGCCATCGGGCTCATCCGCCGGTTGTGGAGCGGCGAGAACGTCACCCACCGGGGAGCCCACTTCACGGTCGAGGACGCCCGCATCTTCACCCGGCCGGAGGAGCCGCCGCCGATCATGGTCGCCGGCAGCGGCGAGCGCAGCGTGAGCCTCGCCGGCCGGGTCGGTGACGGTCTGGTGGCGGTCGGCCCGTCGGCCGAGGACATCGAGACCTTCGAGGCCGCCGGCGGCGCCGGCAAGCCTCGCCTCGGGCAGGTGCACGTCTGCTGGGCGGAGAGCGAGTCGGAGGCCCGCAGGACCGCCCTCGAGTGGTGGCCCAACGGCGCCCTGCCCGGGGCGCTGCTCCGCGACCTCGCCCGTCCGGAGGACTTCGAGGCGGCGGCCAGGCTGGTCGACGAGGACGACGTGGCCGCGACGGTGGTGTGCGGTCCCGACCCCGAGGGCCACGTGGAGGCGATCTCGGCCTACGCGTCAGCCGGGTTCGACCACGTGTACCTGCACCAGGTGGGGCCCGACCAGGAGGGGTTCTTCCGGTTCTACCAGCGCGAGATCGTCCCCCGGCTGTCGTGACCGGGGCCTAGGACTCCGGTCAGCGCAGGCCGCGGCGCCGGCGCCAGCGTTCCCACCAGTGGGGCTTGCCATCCTTGGCGGCCATCTCGGCGAGTATCTGCGGACCGGCGCTGTTGATGATGTCCTCGGCCTCGTCGAGCAGCGCGGCGGCGCTGTCGTGCAGCGGCGGCTCGTCGGGCGTCGGCGGGCTGACGAGGCTGCCGTGCTTCCAGTTCACGTCGACCAGCCGCAGCTCGAACGCCGGGCAGTCGTCCGGGCACCGCCACGGCGCCTCGGGCGCCAGGTCGAGGTCGCACTTGCGCACGGTCTCGCCGGTCGCGTAGGTGCGGCTCTCGTAGTACTTGCAGTTGGTCCGCATCGGCATGGCTCCATGCTGGCAGCCGCGGCGGGCCTTTGCCGGACGGGCCGGCCGTATCTGCCGGTCCCCGTCGACGCTCGTTGGGGAGTACGCGCCGACCGGCGGCGGTGCACAGGAGGAACCGTCATGAGCCAGACCCAGATCCCCGACCTCGGGACCCATCAGCCAGACCACGCACCAACCGGCCACGACGGCGTCGGCCGTCAGCCGTCCGCCACCGGGTTCTGGGGGTCGATGCCCCGCGTCCTGACCGCCCTCGCCGGCCTCGTCACGGCCCTGGGGACGGCGGCCGCCGTGTACTTCGGTGGGATCAAGGGCAACGGCCCCGACAACAACGCCAGCAGCAACCCGGTTACCCCGCCGGCCCCGGTGGTCATTTGGGGGCAGCCGCCGGCGCCGGCGCCCACGGCGGGGGTCACCGCCGGCGGCGGCGACGCGAGGACGAGGGACGCGTTCTCCGGGAACCCCAGCGGTTCGGTCGAGAGCGACGCCCGGAGCATCATCGCCGAGTGGTGGAGCACGCTCGACGCCAGCACGTCGGCCGTCGCGAACGGCTGCGCCAACGGCTACGCCGGAGACTGCGCGGACATGATCGAGCTCCTGGCGAGCGAGTGCGAGGCCGGGAACCCGCTGAGCTGCGACGTCTTGTACCTGGCCAGCCCCGAGGGGTCCGCGCTGGAGGAGTACGGCAACAGCTGCGGCGGACGCATCTCCGACAACGACGCCTGGTGCCGTGACCTGGCGAGGAGCTGACGTGCCCAAGATCCGGACCGGCGGCTGGCGCCTCTCCTTCTGGATGGCGTCGGCCGCCGTCTTCCTCGTCAACGCCGTGCTCTCGGTGACCAACGCCTCGTGGATGCTGGCGAGCCTGCAGGCCATGACCGCCGTCCTGGCCACGTTGGCGGCGATCGAGGACTGCGAGGCCAGGCGTCGAGCGGCTCGGTCGGGGCAACCGGTCTTGCCGTAGGCGTCTCGGCCCAGCCGGTCGAGAAATTCGGTTGACTACTCGGTGCCGAGGTGGTGCGATGGCGTGTACGTCTTCGCCGTACCAGGTGGAAGTGAGGTTGTGGTGCTCGTAGCTGCGCTGTACGTCGACAAGCCCCGGACGGGCCCGGTCGGCGAGCTCGCGCGCCCGTGCACCTGGATGCCCATCGCCGAGCAGCCGAACGGGTCCTTCGGTACCGGTCACGCACTCGTGCGGCCAAGGGGTCGAGGAAGGAGCTGCAGCAGGTAGCCGCAGCGACACCTCCGAGGAAGGGCCCCGAGGCCGCCGGAAGACTCCGGCGGCCTCCTTCTTTTCCCGGACGGAGACGACGAGCGACGACAGAGAGGGGTCTGGCCATGTTGGCCGAGCGGTGGTTCGAAGAGGGCGGGGTGGAGCTGAGGGTGGAGGCCCTCTGCAACGACGGCACCGGCGACGCCGTCACGCTCTTCTTCTCCGAGCAGCTGGACGACATCGCCCGGGCCAAGGCCATCTGCGCCGAGTGCCCCGTTCGCCAGCCGTGCTTCGAGGGCGCACTGGCCCGTCGCGAGCCGTACGGCGTGTGGGGCGGGCACCTGTTCTACAAGGGCAAGGTGCTGGCCATGAAGCGGCCGCGCGGCCGCCCGCCCAAGAACCCCAGGCCGCTCAGCGCCTGAGCGGATCGCCCGCTCGGGACGAGGGGGCGCCCCTGCTCTCCCCGGGCAGGGGCGCCCAGCCGGCGGTGAGGTAGAGCCAGAAGGCCAGGCCCGCCCACCGCCCGTACCGCCTGAACCGGCGGGCGATGGCGGTGTCGGTCACCGCCGCCCGCCCGGCCAGGCGGGCGTAGGTCGGACGCGTCCAGGAGTCGAGGATGAGACGGGAGTAGCGGCCGAGGAGCGTCATCACGTGGGCGGCGGCGTACGGGCCGACACCGGGAAGGTGCTGGAGGCGCACGGCCAGCTCGTCGTCGGGGAGCTCGTCCGGTGCCGTCCGTGCCAGGGCCTCCAGATCGACCGACCCGTCGGCGACCGACTCGGCCAACGCCCGCAGGTAGCGACCGCGGTAGCCGGCCCTGGCGACGTCGCGGTAGAAGTCGTCGCCCGCCGCGGCCATCGCCGCCGGCGTCGGGAAGGCCCGGCCCATCGGTCCCTCGGCGGGAGCGCCGGGCGCCCGCTGCCCCAGGTGCTCGACCAGGGCGCCGACCATCCGCCTGGTGGCGGACCACGAGCAGTTGGTCGTGCACACCGTCTTCACGACGTCCTCGAAGACCGTGGGGCTCCGGACGAGACGCCCGGCGCCCGACGCCGCCCAGGCCAGGTCGGGGTCACCGGCGACGAGGGCGTAGAACCCGGAGAGGTCCTGGTCGAGGCGCAGCACGTGAGCGATCGCCTTGACCGCGGCGTCGAGCTGGACGCGGCTCACCCGGCTACCGAGCACGGTCACCCTGGCCCGCTCCGAGCCGGCGGGCTCGACCCGGACGGTGCGGGCCCGCCCCTGCTCGAGGGAGAGGGTGATCTCCAGGGACCGGGTGCCGGCGTCGAGCGCCATGGGCGGGAGGTCGGTCAGGCCGTGGGACACGAACGTGCGCCAGAGGTCGACGGGCTCCCCTGCGGGGCCGCGTAGGACCAGCTCGGCCATGGGCGTGACGGGCGTCACTCGGGGGTAGGACGCTAGCCGTGACCGACACCTCTCAAACCGACGACAAGGCCGGCGACGACGACGCCGGCAACGGCGGCGACACCGACGACGAGTCCCAGACCACCGGGTCCTCGGGCGACGACGGCGGCTCGCAGGACGAAGGGTCG
>DATAAF010000091.1:0-41187 GCA_036260255.1 Acidimicrobiales bacterium
AGGGTGTGGGCCAGTCGCACCGATCGGGGTGAGAGTGGCCGCCCGCCCCGAGCGCCACCGTCGAGCAGCTGGCCGTAGAGCCGGGCCAGCTGGGCTGACGTCAGGGCGCTGAGGCGGACACGGCCGATGCGGGGGATGACCCACTTGGTCAACGCCTGGCGGTAGCTCGCCCAAGTGGTGGCGGCCAGGGTGGGCTTCACGGCGTCGAGCCAGGTCTCCAGGTACTCCCCCACCGTCTGGCGCCCCGGATCGGCGTAGACGCCGGTCTGAACCCGGGTCAGCGCCTCCAGGAGTGCCGCCTCGGCGTCCTTACGGGTCCGGTGACCGCCCACCCATTTCTGGCGCTTCCGGCCCTTCTCGTCCCGCCCGAGGTAGAGCACATAGCTCCAGGTCTTGCCTCGTTTGAGCACGCTGCCTCGCACCACCGGCCTCCTCGCGGATTAGCAAGGGATTAGCAAATCGTACTTCGGGGCGCAAAAAAGGCGGCGGACCGGACGGTCCACCGCCTCTGACCTGGGCTTTTACGTCGGGCTGGCCGGATTTGAACCGGCGACCTCTTGACCCCCAGTCAAGCGCGCTAACCAAGCTGCGCCACAGCCCGTTCGAGATCAGTCTACCCCGGCGCTCCTAGAGGACCCGGCCCAGCACCCAGTCGACGCCCTGGTAGGCGCGCCACCCGAGGTAGACGACCACCGCCACGACCAGGAGCATGAAGTGCCACGGCGTCCTGGCTGGCTTGCCGATGACCGTCTGGCAGTCCGGGCACTCGCCGCCCTGGCCCAGGGACGTCGACGGCCAGTAGCGGCTGCACGTGTCGCACCAGGGCAGGGGCTCAGACCCTCCGGACGGCCAGGATGGCCACGTCGTCGGTGAGGGGGGCGGTGGCGAAGTCCCTCGCCGCCGCCAGCAGCGACTTGCACAGCACGTCGGCCGGCATGCCCGGGTCCCGCCGGATGGCCGAGGCGATGCGATCCTCGCCGAACAGAGCGCTGCCGGCCCGGGCCTCGGCCAAACCGTCGGTGTAGAGGAGCAGCAGGTCGCCGTGGTCGAGCGGGACCTCCCGGCTGAGGTACGTCTCCCGGGGATTGAGGGTCAGCATCGACCCGGTGGAGGGCAGCGGCCGTACCTCCCCGTCGTGCCAGAACCACGCCGGCGGGTGGCCGGCCGACGCCCACCGCAGGGTCCCGGCCTCCTTGTCGACAACCGCCACGCACATCGACACGAACTCCTCGTTGCGGACCTGCGACGAGATCTGGCCGTTCAGCTCCTCGAGGGCCTGCGCCGGGTCTCGATACTGGCGCAGGAACACCCGCAGCAGGTACTTGACCTGGAAGGCGGTGATGGACGGCTCGATGCCGTGGCCGGAGACGTCACCGATGACCACGGCCAGACGGCCCGGCCCGGGCTGGAAGAGGTCGTAGAAGTCGCCCGCCATGAGGCCGGTGCCCGCCTCGTACACCCGGCCGACCTCGAAGCCCTCGAACTCGGGGAGGTCCTGCGGGGCCAGCCGGGCGGCCCACCGCTTGGGCGCCAGGTCCTCCTGGGACAGGGTCTCCTCCGCCCGGCGCTCCAGGCTGGCCCGCTCCTCGATGAGGGCGGCCTCCTGGAGGAAGGTGCGGCCGTACACGAGGGTCATGGCGATGGGCACGAGGAGGAGGAGCCGCACGGCGTCGAGCCACCCGTCGTTGCTCACCGCGCCGAGCGCCGCAGTGAGGGCGGCGATGGCGTAGATGAGGGTGTTGTGGACCTCTTTGCGGTAGGCGGAACGGGCGAGGTCGGCGGCCACCGACTCCTCGCCGTTGGCGCCGCTCTTGATCCGCCGCCAAGACCTTTCGAGCCGAAGCGCCGAGCGACCCCAGATAGCGCTGGCGACGAGACACCCGACGGCGACCGCCAGGAGGACTGGGGCCTCGACCATACCGGTGCAGATGTTACGACGTGTCGCACGGAAACGCCGCGCCGCCCGCCGGGGCTCGCCGACCGGCGATGTTGGCTCGGCACCGAGGCGTCGTCTACAGTCGCCCCCGTACTTGTGCGTCGTACCGAGGGCGGGACCCAATGACACTCCGCAAGGTTGTGAAACACGTCCGGCACGCGCCCCGCAAGGGCGCCGTACGGCTTGTACTCACGGCGACGGCTGTGGCGTTGATCGCCGTGTCGGCACCGACTGCCTCGTCGGCCGACGTGACGGCGGTCGAAGGCCGCGCCTTCGGGGCGAGTGGGAGCGTCAGCCTGTTCGGGGGCCCGCCCATCGTCTTCAACCCGCAACCGACGGTCACGCTCCCGGCGGCCGGTGGCAACGTCAGCAACTCGCAGCCGTCGATCGTCTTCCAGGCCGGGCCCGCCCAAGTGCTCACGACAGGACCGGCGAACGTCAGCAGCCAGGGCACGCTCGGCCCGGCCGGGTCGGTCACCAGCACGGCGACCGTGCAGATGCTGGCCCTGGGCGGGACAACGGCCGACTCGATCAGCTCCACGTGCACCGCCACCGAGACCGGCCTCTCGGCCTCGACGACTGTGACCAACGGACGGGTCCCCACCTCAGACCCCAACCGCAACGTCGAGGGGGACGAGGTCTACACCACCGTGCCGGTGAACCCGCCGGCGAACTTCACGCTCAACGGCTTCGTGCCCAGCGTCTCGACGGACTACTACCGGGTCGTCTTCAACGAGCAGGTCGTGAGCGGGAACACCATCACGGTCCGGGCCGCCCACTTCTACCTCGGTGAGCCGCAGCCGGGGCAGAACCCGGTGGCTCGCGGCGAGATCATCATCGGCGAGGTGGTCTGCGGCGTCACCGCCGTGCCGGGCACCACCACGACCGTGGCGCCCACCACGACGGTCGCCCCCACTACGACCGTGGCCCCCACGACCACGGTGGCCCCGACGACCACGGTGGCGCCCACTACGACCGTGGCGCCGACGACCACGGTGTCGCCCACCACCACCGTCGCGCCGACGACCACGGTGGCGCCCACCACCACCGTGGCGCCCACCACCACGGTGGCGCCCACCACTACGGTGGCTCCGACGACGACGGTCGCCCCGACGACCACCGTGGCTCCCACCACGACGGTCGCGCCGACCACGACCGTCGCCCCGACGACCACGGTGGCGCCGACCACCACAGTGGCCCCCACCACGACGGTGGCCCCCACGACCACGGTGGCCCCTACGACGACGGTGGCGCCCACCACGACCACCACGACGGTCGTCGACAGATGCAACCCGCCGAGCGGCCCGATCAGCGGCCGGCTGGTGGCGATCGCCAACCGCCTGCCCGCCTTCGTCCGGCCGATCGTGCTGGCCGTCGCCGTCCGGGTCTGCCAGCGGGGCTTCTAGGGCAGGACGAGAGGCTTCTCCCCCCGGGCCCCGCTCGGCGCCGGGCGGCCGTCAGGTCCGGCGGCGGACCCGCAGCTTGAGCGGGGTCGGCCCGAACTCGAAGTGCTCGCGGATGCGGCGCTCCAGGTACCTCAGGTAGGTCGGCGGTAGGGGACGGTTGGCGAACAGGGTGAACGTCGGGGGGTCGGTCGCCGCCTGGGTGCAGTAGAGCACCCGCGCCCCGGGAGCGGCGTGGGCCGCCTGGGCGGCCTGTACGACCTCGTTCAGCTCCCGCGTAGGGACGCGCCGGTGGTAGGCCTCCACCGCCTGGTGGAGGGCAGGCAGCACCTTGTGAACGCCCTTGCCCGTCAGCGCGCTGACCTTGAGAACGGGGGCGTAGGCGAGAAAGCCCAGGCGGTCGCCCACGGACGCGGTGAGCGCCGCCCGTTGCTCGGCGTCGAGGCGGTCCCACTTGTTCAGCACGACGACGATGGGGCTGCCGGCGGCGTCGACCCGCTCAGCCAGGCGCTGGTCCTGGGCGGTGACCCCCTCGGTGGAGTCGAGGACGAGGAGGGCGGCGTCGGAGCGGTCGATGGCCTGCAACGCACGTACCAGCGAGTAGTACTCGGGCCCCTCGTCGATACGGCTCTTGCGACGCATGCCGGCCGTGTCGACGAAACGGATGGGCCCCTCGGCAGTACTCACGACGGTGTCGATGGCGTCGCGCGTCGTCCCGGGCGCGTCGTGCACGACCGAGCGCTCGTCTCCGATCAGGCGGTTGAACAGCGTCGACTTGCCGACGTTGGGACGGCCGACGATGGCCACGCCGACCGCCGCGTCGGCCTCGCCGTCGTCCGCCGCCACGGCCTCCTCGCGGCCCTCCTCGGGAGGGAGGGCAGCCACGACGGCGTCGAGGAGGTCGCCGCTTCCGCGCCCGTGGATGGCGCTAACCGGGATGGGGTCCCCCAAGCCGAGGCGGCCGAAGTCCCAGGCGTCGTTCTCCCGGGTGTCGCCGTCGACCTTGTTGGCGACGACAAGGACGGCCGGCGCGCGATCACGCGCTCGCAGGGCCCGGCGGAGGACGCCCGCCACCCGGTCGTCCTCCTCGGTGATCCCCACCGTGACGTCGACGACGAGGAGGACCACGTCGGCCTCGGCCACCGCCCGCTCGGCCTGCCGGCTGACCAGGGCGGCCAGGTCGCCCGCGCCGGCGGGGACCCAGCCGCCGGTGTCGACGACGACGAATTGGCGGCCGGCCCACTCCGCTTCGAGGACCTTGCGGTCTCGGGT
Organism: Acidimicrobiales bacterium; assembly: GCA_036260255.1. GTDB lineage: Bacteria > Actinomycetota > Acidimicrobiia > Acidimicrobiales > AC-14 > DASZJY01. Next base: position 4,612 of record DATAAF010000091.1, read on the forward strand.
GACGCCGGGGCGCTCCTCGACGATGGCCTCTCGCCGCCCGACGATGCGGTTGACCAGCGTCGACTTGCCCACGTTCGGCCGCCCCACCACGGCGACCACCGGCATCCGGGACGTCACCCGTCGAGCGCTCGACGAAGGGCCACGCCATCGGTGGCCACGATCTCGACCGGCCGCGGGAGGTCGGCCGGACGGCTGCCATCGAGGAAGGCGCCGTTCGAGAGGCAGACGTCGGGCAGGAGGTAACGGTGCCCCTCGGGCTGGTCGGCCAGCACCCGGGCCAGGTCGGCGCCGACCAGCAGCCCCGTGACTCCGATGTTGCCGCCGAAGAAGTGGTTGGTCACCGGGAGCACCCGGACGTCGGGGCGGCCGAGGCGGCCGACGAGGGGCTCCAGCACGCGGGCCCCGTACTCCCCGGTGAGGATGGCCACCGGCCCTCCGGCGGGCGGGGGCGGGGCGGAGGCGTTCACCGAGTCGTCGCGAGGCGCCCGATAACCCTCGGGCCCGGCGCCGTCCACCCAGGCGAAGAACCCGGGCCGGGTGCCGACCGCCTCGTCCGCCTCGCCGATCAGCTCCTGCTCCAGGGCCCTGGCCATGCCCACGCCGTCCTCGTGCTGCGGGAAGCCCTCGTAAGCGTCGGCGGCCGGGAAGGGCCGCCCGGCGAGCAGGTAGTACTCGTCGGCGGCGAAGGCGAGGCGGCGGCCCAGAACCGAGTGGAACACGTCCTGCCAGGTCTCGACGATGTCGACCACCGCACGGGCCTCCTCGGCCGTATGCGGCCGCAGCGAGGCCTCGGTCGACCACCGGCTCACCCCCAGCGGGACCACGCAGGCGGTGGCCAGCTCGGGGTAGCCGTCGAGGATGCCGCACAGCGTGTCGTCGAGCACGGCGCCGTCGTTGACGCCAGGGCACACGACGATCTGGCCGTGCACCTCGATGCCGTGGTCGAGCAGGGCCCGGACCCAGCGGAGGCTGGTCGCCCCCCGGCGGTTGCGCAGCATCCGCGAGCGCACCGCCGGGTCGGTGGCGTGGATGCTGACGTTGATGGGGCCCAGTCGCTCGGTGACGACGCGCTCGAGGTCGAGCTCGGTGAACCGGGTGAGGGTGGTGTAGTTCCCGTAGAGGAAGGAGAGGCGGTAGTCGTCGTCCTTGACGTAGAGGCTCTGCCGGAGCCCCGGCGGCAGCTGGTAGATGAAGCAGAACTCGCAGTGGTTGTCGCAGGTGCGGACCTGGTCGAAGAGCGCCGACGACACCTCCACCCCCAGCGGCTGGCCGTCGGCCTTGCCCACGTCGACGTCGAGGTGGATGCCGCCCCGCCGCACCTCGAGGAGGAGCTCTCCCTGGTCGACGAGGAGCTGCCACTCGATGACGTCGCGCGGCCGGACGCCGTTGAGCGAGATGATCTCGTCGCCCGGCCGCACGCCCGCGTCTTCGGCCGGAGAACCGGGCGCGACGGCGACGACCAGAGGAACGGGCACCCGACCAGGATACGGCCCCGCCCTCGCTAGCCTTTCCGTGTGGTCGACCGGGTGCTGCTCGCCTCGCCACGCGGCTTCTGCGCCGGTGTGGAGATGGCCATCAAGGCGCTGGCCTGGATGGTCCGGGTGTTCGAGCCGCCCGTGTACTGCTACCACGAGATCGTCCACAACCGCCTGGTCGTCGACCGGTTCCGCCGGCTGGGTGTCGTCTTCGTCGACGACCTGGCCGACGTCCCCGAGGGTGCCCCGCTCATGCTCAGCGCCCACGGTTCGGCTCCCGAGGTCGTCGCCGCGGCGCGGGCCAACGGTGGGGTCGTCATCGACGCGGTCTGCCCCCTCGTCACCAAAGTGCACCACGAGGTCAAGGTGCGGGCGGGAAAGGGCTACTCGATCGTGTACGTCGGGCACGAGGGCCACGACGAGGCGGTGGGCACCATGGCCGTGGCGCCCGAGGCCATCCACCTGGTGGAGTCGGAGGACGACGTGGCCGAGCTGCCCGAGCCGGACGGGCCGGTGGCCCTCCTCGCCCAGACGACGCTCAGCCACCAGGACTGGGCAGGGGTGCTCGAGGCGACCCGCCGGCGGTTCCCCGAGCTGTGGATGCCAGGGCGCAGCGACCTCTGCTTCGCCACCACCAACCGCCAGGCCGCCCTCACCGAGATCGCCGTCACCGCCGACGCCATCGTGGTCATCGGGTCGGCCAACTCCTCCAACACCGTCGCCCTCGAGAAGGTGGCCCGGGCCGCCGGTTGTCCCCGGGTGCACCGCGTCAACGACGCCCAGGAGCTGCCGCCCGACCTCGCGGGCGTGGTGGGCGTCACCGCCGGAGCGTCGGCTCCCGAGGAGCTCGTGCGCGAGGTGGTCGAGCGCCTGGCGCCGCGCCACGGCGTCGAGCTGGTGTCGGTCACCGACGAGGACGAGTACTTCCCGCCCCCGCGGGAGCTGCGGGAGCTCATGGCGGCCCTCGACGCGGTCGTGAGCCTCACCCTCGCCGCCCCACGGGCGCGTGCATCCCCCTTCGCCGACGACCGCCAGGTCGCCGCCAGCGAGGTGCTCGACTCCCTCGCCGGCTAGTGCCGCGACCAAGAGGTTCGCCGGGTTCTCCGCCTCGATTCGGGCCACGGGATCGAGCGCGCGCCACGCCGCCAAGGCGGACGACGACAAGAGGCTCGGCGGGAAACCCGGCGAGCTTCCGCAGTCGCGGCACCAGTAGCTGACCGCTCGAGCGTGGCGGCGGGCGTGCGATCACCTCGGACTGGGGGCGGCGCGGCCACAGCGGCGCGGCTGCGGCTGTCCTGGGCGTGCGGGGTGGGCGCCGGGTGGGTGGCCGCAGGTGTCGGCCACACCCTGGCCGCCGGCGCCTGACCGTTCACCTACCGTGGCCCGGTGCTCTTGGCCGAGCTCGTCCGGACGTCGGAGACGGTGGCCTCGACGCCGGCCCGCTCGGCGAAGGTGGCCGCCCTCGCCGCCCTGCTGCGGCGCCTCGGGCCCGCCGAGGTCGAGCCGGCGGTCGCCTTCCTCGCCGGCGAGCCGCGCCAGGGAAAGATCGGCGTCGGGTGGGCCACGCTCCGGGCCATCGAGCCACCGCCCGGAACCGAGCCGTCCATCGAGGTGCTCGAGCTCGACGCCGCCCTCACCGAGCTGCAGTCGCTGACCGGGCCCGGGTCCACGGCGGCCCGTCACCAGCTGCTCGCCGAGATCCTGGGACGGGCGACCGCCGCCGAAGCCGACTTCATCCGGCGGCTCCTGATCGGGGAGCTGCGCCAGGGTGCGCTCGAAGGGGTGATGACCGACGCGGTGGCCAAGGCTTTCGGCGTGCCGCTCACGGTGGTGCGCCGGGCGGCGATGCTGGCGGGCGACCTGGGCCGGGTCGCTTCGGTCGCCCTCGCCGGGGGGGAGGCGGGGCTGGCGACCGTGGGATTGCACGTGCTCTCCCCCGTCCTTCCCATGCTGGCTTCGACCTCCGAGGACGTGGCGTCCGCCATCGACGACCTGGGGCCGTCGTCGGTGGAGTGGAAGCTGGACGGCGCCCGCCTCCAGGCGCACCGCAAGGGTGAGGAGGTGCGCCTCTTCACCCGGAACCTCAACGACGTCACCGCCCGCCTACCCGGGGTCGTCCGGGCGATCCGTGACCTGGCCGTCGACCAGGTGGTGCTCGACGGCGAGGTGATCGGCGTGACCGAGGAGGGCCCGGGAGCCTTCCAGGAGACGATGAGCAGCTTCGCCCGGCGATCGTCCTCCGCCGGAGCGGATGGGTTGGGTGCCTGGTTCTTCGACTGCCTCCACCTCGACGGCGAGGACCTTCTCGACCGGCCGCTCGCCGATCGGTCGGCCGCTCTCGACCGCACCGGAGCGCGGCGTGTGCCGGCGCTGGTGACCGACGAGGTCGACGCTGCCGTGGCGTTCCAGGCCGATGCGCTGGCGGCGGGGCACGAGGGCGTCATGGTGAAGGCGCTGTCGTCGCCCTACGAGGCCGGTCGCCGGGGCGGCGCCTGGCGAAAGGTGAAGCCCGTCCGCACCCTCGATCTGCTCGTCGTGGCCGCCGAGTGGGGCACCGGACGGCGAAGGGGTTGGTTGTCGAACCTCCACGTGGCGGCCAGGGACGGCAAGGGGGGCAGCGTGATGGTGGGCAAGACCTTCAAGGGGCTCACCGACGCCCTGCTCGAGTGGCAGACCGCCCAGTTCCTCGCCCGAGAGGTGGCCCGCGACGGTCATGTCGTGCGCATCGACCCCCCGCTCGTCGTGGAGGTCGCACTCGACGGCGTCCAGGCGTCGACCCGCTACGCCGGAGGCGTGGCCCTCCGCTTCGCCCGTGTCCGCCGCTACCGGCACGACAAGGACCCTGCCGACGCCGACAGCATCGACGCGGTCCGGGCGTTGCTGCCGAGTGCAGGCACGGCGTCGGTAGCCTTGGACGAACCGCCAACGAGATGAGCGCCTCGAACCCGCCCACCGACCAGGCCGACGGATCCCGGATCGTGACCGATGCGCGGGCGATGGCGGTGCAGCGGGCGGACGAGCTGGGCCGCGCCCATCTTGCCGACGACGCCGCGCTGGTGATGAGCGAGCTGGTGACCAACGCCGTCCTCCACGGCGGAGGCTGCACCGGGGTCGATGTCCTCCCCGCCGGCGACGGCCTGCGCATCGAGGTGCGGGACGCCAGCCGGGTCCCGCCGGTGCTGAGCCACGCCTCCGAGACATCCCTGACCGGGCGCGGCCTCCGCCTGGTGTCGAGGCTGGCGGCGGGATGGGGCGCCAAGGCCGAGGACGGCGGGAAGGTGGTGTGGGCCGAGATCACCGGGGAGCCCAAGGGCGGCGTAGCCGAAGTCACGGGCGACGATCTGTTGGCCATGTGGGCGGACGACTGGGACCTCGGCGGCATCGAGCCCCGCGTCCACGTGGAGCTCGGAGACGTCCCCACCGACCTCCTGCTGGCGGCCAAGTCGCACGTCGACAACGTCGTCCGGGAGTTCGCCCTGGCGTCGGCCGGGGCCGAAGCGGGCGTCACCGCGGAGCTCCCGCCCGACCTGGCGTCACTCCTCCGGGCGATCGACCGCTTCGAAGAGGCGCGGCTGGCCATCAAGCACCAGGCACTGGAGGCGGCACGGCGTGGCGCGGCCACCACCCGGCTGTCGCTGGAGCTACCGCCGAGCGCGGCCGACGCGGCCGAGGAGTACGCCCGGGCGCTCGACGAGATCGACGCGTACAGCCGGGCCCGGCGGATGCTGACGCTCGAGACCCCGCCCCAGCACAAGGTGTTTCGCAGCTGGTACATCGGCGAGCTGGTGACCCAGCTGCGGTCGGCCGCGTCGGGGGTGCCTGCCCCGCCGCCGCAGCCGTTCGAGCGACGTCTGCTGGCCGAGCTCGACCGCCTGGCCCAGGCGCAACGGGTCTCCGAGCGGGCGGCCCGGCTGTACTCGGTGGCCGCCGCCCTGGTCAGCGCCGCCTCACCGGAAGCGGTCGCCGACGCCGTCCTCAACGAAGGCGTGGCCGCGCTGCGCGCCGTCGGGGGAGGGCTGTTGCTGGTCACCGAGGCCGACCGCCTCGCCCTGCCCGGCACCGTCGGGTACGACGAGGCGGTCGTCGCCCGCCTGCGCGACGAGTCGCTCGACGCCGAGCTGCCCGAGGCGGTCGCCCTCCGGACCGGGGAACCGGTCTGGCTCGAGTCACGGCTCGAGCGGGACACCCGGTTCCCCGAGCTGGTCGGGATGGAGGCGAGAACGATCGCCTTGTGCGCCGTGCCCCTCGAGGTCGATGGCCGCCGGCTCGGCGCCCTGCGCTTCAGCTTCGGCGAGGCACGCTTGTTCGACGAGGACGAGCGCCGGTTCGTGCTGGCGCTCGCCGCCCAGACGGCCCAGGCCCTCAACCGGACCCAGCTGCAGCCCGAGCGCCTCGACGTCAGCCGCCGCCTGCAGCGCAGCCTGCTCCCTCCCCAGCTCCCCTCGCTCGGCGGGCTCGACGTCGCCGCCATCTACCACCCCTTCGGCGACGGCATGGACGTGGGCGGGGACTTCTACGACATCTGGCCGGCGCGGAACGGGCGCTGGGCCATCGCCATCGGGGACGTGGCCGGCACCGGTCCAGAGGCGGCCGCCGTCACCGCCCTGGTCCGCCACACCCTGCGCGCCCTGACGATGACGCAGTCCGATCCCGAACGGGTGATGCGCAGCCTCAATCAGGCCCTGCTCGACGCCGCCGCCGTCGAGGACGACCGGTTCTGCACCGTCATCTTCGGCGTCCTGGCCGTCGACGACGCCGCCGTCCTCCACCTGGCGAGCGGTGGGCACCCGCCCGCCTTCGTCCGGAGGGTGTCCGGCCAGGTGGAGCAGGTCCACGTCGGGGGCGGGCTGCTCGGCGTCTTCGTGGAGCCCGACGTCTCCACGACCCGGATCAAGCTCGGCCCCGGGGACATCCTCATGCTCCTGACCGACGGCGTCATCGAGGCGCGCGACCGCGGCGAGCAGTTCGGCCTCGAGGGCGTCGAGCGGGTCCTGTCGGTCACGCTGCCCTCGGCCCACGCGGCCGCGGCGGCGCTCGAGCAAGCAGTCGTGGCCCACGCCGCAGGCGCCCTCAACGACGACATGGCCGCCGTCGTGGTGCGCGTCCCCCACGACGACGGCTGAGGGGCAGAGGGGGCGCCCTCGCTTCGTAGGGCCTTGCTATCCTCCCGTATCAAGCTCTCCGGTCGGCGACTCCCTCTGGGGTACGGCGTCGACGGACAAGGGAGTGGCGAGGGGGCGGTGGACCAGCAACCGCGGGAGCTGCGCATCCACGGTGTCGGTGGGTCTCCGGGGGCGTCGATGCTCGGGCTCCCCTCCGAGGACGACGCCATCACGGTCGCCGAAGGCATCGGGACCAGGTTCCTCGCCCGCCGGTCGGATCCCCGCGTCGAGGGCTACGACTGGGGCGGGCTGACGTCGGGGTCGTCGCTCCAACCCCTCTGGGTGCTCCTCCTCCCGTTCACCGTGCTGAACGTGGCCGGATGGATGCACCCTCCCCCCAACCGAGCGTTCAAGGGCCAGGTCAGGTCCATCCGGGCCATCGTGAGCTTCCTCGGGTTGTGCATGACCGCCAGCTTCGCCCTGTGGATCGCGGTGGTCCTCGTCGACGTCCTCGGTTACCAGTGGACGCGCCGGCTCGCCGCGCTCGACGCGGTGGGCGACGTCGAGATCTTCGGGTGGAAGCTGGTCAGCGCCGGCGACGTCCAGCCCATCCAGCTCGTCGGCATGGCCCTCGGCGGGCTGGCCACCGCGGGCGCTCTGTGGGGCATCGACCGCATCGCCGACAACACCCAGAAGGAGTTCGAGCGGGCGCCCCTGAGCCGGTTCATCGAGCTACCGATCGACCGTGACCGCCGGAAGTGGGGCTCCGACGAGGACCTCACCTCGGAGCGCTTCTTCGCTCACGGCCCCGCCGCCCATCGCCGGCTCACGTACCACCGCGTGGCCATGCTGGTCGTGGTCGCGCTCGTCGCCGTCCGCGCCGTCCAGCAGGCGGCCGGGGGGCGGACGACCCTCGGCCTGGGTCAGGGGCTCCTCGTGCTGGCCGCCGTCGAGTTCCTCGCCGTGCTCGTGCTCGCGGTCGTGTCCTTCCCGACGGGCAAGCGGCACGGCATGGACGTCGTCCGGTGCGGCCCCGCTATCGCCGCCGTCCTCGCCTTCGCCGTCGCCCACGCCTTCTTCTCGGGGCTGATCCTCTGGGTCACCAAGTGGTTCAACGAGCGACCGTCGTTCGAAGGCGCCGATGCCCCGGCCGCGGTGCAAGGGGGCGCTGAGCTGGCGTTGACCGACGTCTGGTCGGTGCTCGTCGCCCTCAGCCTGGTGGTCGGCTTGCTCTGGCTGCGACGACAGAGGAAGCGTGGGACGGCGACCGACGTGCCGCTTCGGGAGACGAAGGTGGGCCAGCCCTTGAACGGCGTCACCGAGGGCGGGCGGCGCGAGGTGGCCAGGGCGCGGGGCACCGCCATCGCCGGTCACCGTGTCCCCCACCTCGTCACGTTCCTGGCGCTCCTCTTCTTCGTCGTCAGCGCGGCCTTCGCGGTCCGCCGGCTCGACGTGAACGGGACCCTCGACCCTCGCGACTGGTCCTTCCCCTACGACCCCGGAGGCGTGCTCTGGGACGTGGCCGCCTGGCTCCTGCCGGCGGCCCTCGTCGCCGCCGTGCTCGCCGTTCGCAAGGCGACGACGTCGCCGAAGATGCGACGGACGATCGGTCAGCTCTGGGACGTTCTCACGTTCTGGCCCCGGCGCTTCCACCCCTTCGCGGTGCGCCCGTATGCCGAGCGCGCCGTGCCCGAGTTCCAGGCTCGGGTCCTCGAGCACGTGCGCGGCGCGGATCGGCCGGTGCTCGTGTCCGCCCACAGCCAGGGCTCCACGCTGGCGTTCGCCGCGCTCGCCCCCCTCCAGCCCGACGAAGTCCTCGGCCGCGTCGCCCTGGTCACGTTCGGGTCGCCGATCGGCGGGCTCTACGCCCAGATGTTCCCGGCCTACTACGGCCCTGACCAGATCGACGCCCTCAAGGCCAAGCTTTTGGGCGGCGACAGCCGGGGCTGGCGCAACTTCTATCGCCTGACCGATCCCATCGGCGTGCCCGTGTTCGACGACCCGGCCCGCGATGTCGAAGTCCCCGACCCGGCCAAAGAGTGGCGCCCCGACGAGGGCCCCGAGGTCCCGGCCCGTGAGCGCGACCGGCCGGCCTGGATCTCACTGGGCGGCCACTCGCTCTACCAGCGGGAGCCCGACCTGAAGAGGTGGGTCGCCGAGGTTCGGGGCCACCTGGCGCACCTCTCGCCGGCCGCCGAGCCGAGAGGCCCCGAGCCGCCGTTGGCGTCGGCGGCGCCGGCGGCATCGACGCCCAAGTCGCCGCCGGGCACGTCCAGCTGATCCGACGGGGTCGTGACTCGGCTTTTGGAGGATGGGAGCACCAGTGGCGGATAGTGCTGCGTCAGGAGACGGCTCCACCTGGCCCACCCCTGTCGTCGACCGGGCGGCGGCGGGCCCCGTCACGGAGAGGTACACCGAGCGGCGGGTGCCCGCCTTCCTCCGCTGGCTCCTGTCGGTGCTGTCCTTCCTCGGGTTGCCGACCGGGGGCCTCTTGCGTCGCCTCCGCCGAGCCCGGTACTCCGGCCCGCCGCCCGTCTGTCGGACCGGCGGTCCCGACGTCGTCATCTCCGGGACCGTGTTCCCGAAGGACTCCAAGACCTACCTGATCCTCCCCTTCGAGGTCGGGCCCGGAGCGCGGCGCCTCGAGGTCGAGTACCAGTTCGAGGCTCTCGCCCCGGCGCTCCCCAAGAACCTGGTGACCCAGACGATCCTCGACCTCGGCCTCTGGGACGGCCGGGGGTACCGCAGCGCCGACGGGTTCAGGGGCTGGTCCGGGAGCCGCCAGCGAAACGTCTTCTTGGAGGCCTGCCGGGCGACGCGCTGCTACCGCCCGGGCCCCATCGAGCCGGGGACCTGGTACGCCGAGCTCGGCCTGGCCGCCATCGGCCCGACCGGCGCGACCTGGACGGTGAGAGCGCGCGCCCTCGGCGGACCCGAGGGCCCCGCTCGGGCACCTCGTCCCGTCGATCGCGAGCACGTCGCCAACCCCGAGCCGGGCTGGTACCACGGCGACTTCCACATGCACTCGTGGCACTCGAACCCCAAGGGGCCCAGCCGGCGCCGGTTCCTCCAGTACGCCCGCCGGGCCGGGCTCGACTTCACTCCCGTCACCGAGTACGTCGTGGGGCAGCACTGGGACGAGTACGGCCCCGTCCAGGAACGGAACCCCGACGTCCTGATCTGGCCGGGACGGGAGATCATCACCTACTTCGGCCACATGCAGTGCATCGGCGAGACGCCCGGCTTCATCGAGTACCGCCACGGGTTCGAGGACGTCTCGGTCAAAGAGATCCAGCGGGCGGTCAGGGACGCTGGCGCCCTGTTCCAGGTGAACCATCCCACGACGTTCAAGGGCCGGCTGTTCCAGAACCTCTGCCGAGGGTGCGCGTTCGAGCTCGGTGACGAGATCGACTGGGACGGCGTGGACACCGTCGAGGTGCTCACCGGCGAAGCCGTCGTGCGCCGCAAGCTTTTCATGAGGAAGGTCCACGCCGAGATCGAGAACCCGTTCATGGGCTCGGCCATCGAGTTCTGGGAGCAGCTGCTCAATCGGGGACACCGCGTCACCGCCGTCTGCGGCTCCGACGTCAAGAAGGGCAAGGGCCTCGGTTCCTGCGCCACTGCGGTGTTCGCCCGTGAGCTGTCCCGAGCGGGGCTCACGGAGGCGATCCGTGATGGGCGGGCCTACGTCCGCACGCGCGGCATCGCCGACAGCCCCGAGCTGGAGCTCACCGCCCGCACCGCCGACGGTCGTACCGGCACGTTCGGCGCACGGTTCCCGGTGGCGGCGGGCGAGACCGTCGCGGTGAGAGTGTCGGTCCGGGCGGGCGGCGGGCAGTCGCTGCGCGTCATCCGCAACGGGGACGAGGTGTCCGTCGTGCGCATCCGTGGCGAGCACTTCGTCCACGAGATCGCCGCCACCCGAGCGCCGGCGGACGAGGGACCTCTGGGGACGTGGTGGCGGGTCGAGACCTTCGACGACCGTTCGCGGACGACGATCGGCAACCCCGTGTTCCTCGTCGACCCGGTCGGCGGAGGACCTGCCGTGGCCGCACCTCCTCCTCGCATCAACCGCCGACTGCGGCGCAACATCGCCGCCGCCCGCAGCTTCCCGTCACTCCCCCACGGCGTTTGACCCCTCGATTTGACCACCACGGCCACGAGCGCCGTCTCGGATTTCCGGTTGACACTCCAGCGAACTCCGGTAGGTTGACGACGACAGGGGCGGGATCTCAGGAGCGGGAACATGGGCGGCTTCCCTCCGTTTGCGGCTTTCGTGGCGTTCTCGTCGTCGCGCCGACGCTCGAGAAGCCCCTGACGCGGCGGCCGTCGTGCCTCCACTAGCCGCGACACCTGGCCGGATCATCTCCGGCTAGCCCTTCTCTCTCCCTCTCTCTCTTCGACTGCACCGCTGAGCGGCTCGGCCCGTCGTCCGAGCCGGCCCTGGTGCGGACGACACGCACGCGCCCGACGAAGGGGTACCACCGTGAAACGACTCATCGCCACGGCATGCGCCACCGGAGCTCTCGCACTCGGTGTAGGTGCCGCCGTCGCCAGCGACGACAAGCCGGCGTTGCGCCCGCCTCCGCCCGTCTCCGTCCCCGCACCGCCGGTCCACGATCACAGCACCCACGTGCACGGCGACGCTCACGAGCGCCGGCCGTCGGGGCCGAGCATCGAGTACTACCACGTCGACCGACCGGGACCGGGCGGAGCTGTCGGAGGTCCGGTCCGATGAGGCGCGTGTTCGTCGCATCCTGTCTCGTCCTGGCGACTGTGTTCGTCCCCGGCGACCCGGCCGCGGCCGAGCCCCTGGAGGCGAACTGGAACCGCCCGACCGCGCACTGGCAGGGCGCACGGACCTACACGAACCAGACGGCCACGGTGATCCCCGTCATCAACCGCACCGCGGATCCTGACGCCGTGGCGGCGGTCAACCTCTGGAACAACCAGGGCACCGGGCATCTCGTGCGACTGCAGATCGTGCAGACCGACGTACGGCCGGACTGCGACTGGAACGTCGCCTGGCACATCGTCTTGTGCTCGAACACGAGAGGGGTGGCCGAGGCGCCCGGGTCGGCGTTCCCCGCCAGCGATCCCAACTACTTCGGCCACATGCACCACTGCCGTGCGAGCGTGGACCGCAACTGGGAAGGCGTCGTCGTCTGGCTCCACGAGATCGGCCATTGCCTCGGGCTCCAACACCACCTCCATCCGTGGGGCGAGAACAACCCGTCGGTGATGGGCGGTCGCCAGTCGCTCGGGCCGGACGACTATTGGGGCATCGTCAAGCTCTACTGGCACAACGACAGCCTGGTGCCGCGGTTCCCGCCGACGTCATCGCCGTACGCCTGGTGGGGTGTCGGCAACTTCTTGAAGCACGTCGCCAGCGGCCACGTCGCGGACGTGCCGTACGGCTCGTACGACGACGGCACGAACCTGATCACCTACGGGCGCCACGGTGGGCCCAACCAGCAGTTCGTCGTCGAGGCGGCGTATCCAATCGGGACGAACGCCAACTGGTATCGCATCGTCAACGTCAACAGCCAGAAGGTGGTGACCCTCGACGCCGACGGTGTGACCCTCGAGCAACAGTCGCTCGAAGCGGCGAACAACGATCCCGCCTGCGACGAGTGGTGGTACATGGTCCCCATCGGCGACGGCACCTACGGGTGGTACTCCTGCGCCGGAGGTCAGTACGTCGGGCGCGGCGCCAACGGCACCTTGCGCTTGATGGGCGGCAGCTACGTCGGCAACACCTGGCGAATCATGCAATGAACCGGTGAGCGCTCGTCGGTGAGCAGGTCGGGACCCCCAAGGATGCCGAGCGGCGCTCAGCGTCGCCCTGGTCAAACCCGGGCCAATGGCGCGATCATCCTCGCGTGGCGAAGAGCGGCTTGGCCCCCGGTCATCGGGTTTGGTTCCAAGACGAGCGGTCGCCCACGCGAGGTATGACCGTCGCTACCCATCCTGACGAAGGAGTCATCGTCCTCGCGCTCTGGAACGGCGATCGTTGCACCGGCACCTTTCGAATGCCTCTGGCCGAAGGGGCAAGCCTCATCTCGGTGCTCGCCGCGGGGATGTCGGCCGGACTGGCGTCTGGGGTCGGCCAGTCGCCGGGGACGCCGGGCGGGCCGAGTGCCTCGTGGCTACGTCGCTTGTCGGCGCTGGTCCATCGCCGGCCGGAGCAATCCTCGTCCCATCTTCGCGCCGTCCGATAGAGCCACAGCCGGCGGCGTCACCGCCGGCGAGCACGGCTCGCTCCGCCCTCCCGTCCGAACGGCAGAATGGGATCGTGGCCGGCTACGCCATCATCGAAGCACCGTCGGTGCTGGGGCTCTTCCCTGGTGGCGTCGAACACCTTCCGAAGGCGCTGCTCGATGCCCGTCTCGCCGACGCCATCGGGGCGCGACACGCCACCCGGGTGACGCCGCCCCCGTATGACCCGAGACGCGACCCGGCCACGTGGTTGCTCAACCCAACCGGCCTGCGCGACTACGCCCGGGCGCTTGCGGTCGCCACCGGAGAAGTGCTCGACGCTGGTGACGTCCCCGTCGTGCTCGGCGGCGACTGCTCGATCCTGCTCGGCAACCTGTTGGCCCTGCGCCGGCGCGGTCGTCACGGATTGCTGTTCATCGACGGCCACGCCGACTTCTACCAACCCGAAGCCGAACCGAACGGTGAGGCCGCGTCGATGGATCTGGCGTTGGTCACCGGGCGAGGACCGGCTGTCGTCGCCGACCTGGACGGTCGGGGCGCCTTGGTTCTCGACGAGGACGTCGTCCAGTTCGGTCGGCGGGATGCGGACGAGGCTGCCGAGGCCGGGAGCCAGCGCATCGAGGACACCGCCATCACGGTCATCGACCTTCCCGCCGTACGGGAGCGAGGCGTGCGGCGCGCTGCCCTCGAGTCACTCGAGCACCTCGTGCGTCCGGAGCTCGAAGGCTTCTGGGTCCACATCGACTGCGATGCGCTCGATGACACCGTCATGCCGGCGGTGGACTACCGGTTGCCGGGCGGGCTGAGTTGGGAGGAGCTCGAGACCGTGATCCGCCTCGCCGTCGACAGCGGCCGGGCTGTCGGGATCGAGGTCACCATCTTCAATCCGGCGCTCGACAGGGACGGCTCCATCGCACGGACGCTCGTCAGCTACCTCGCCGGGGGCCTCACCGCGGGCGTAGGGCGAGAAACCCACCACCCCTGACGCCGCTGTCGATCGTGGCTGCGAGGGGTGTCGCAGTCGCGGGTCTCGTGAGATTGTCGGAGGCCCAGTTCGGGACGACCCTGCGGATGCTCACCCGGCGACGACGTCAGAAGTCACCCGCGGCGATGCGGGCATGGTCGAGGAGGCGCTGGAGCTCGGCCTGGAGGGCGCCGGTGAGCTCGCGGACGTCACGGCGCGACGGGTGGCCGTTGGCCTTGGCCGGGGGTGGCTGCATGGGCGGCCCCACGACCACGTGGATCTTGACCGGCCTGATGATCTTGGCGCCTTTGGGCAGAGCGCGCTCGGTGCCGCCGATGCCCACCGGGACGAGCGGGCTCTGGGTCCGGATGGCAACGTAGGCCGCCCCCTCGTACAGGTCCTTCACCAGCGGCCCGGACCGCCGCGTCCCCTCGGGGAACAGCACGAGCGGCTCACCGCCCCGCAGCACCTCCATGCAGCGGTGCAGCGCCTCCCGGTCCGCCGCGCCCCGCCGCACCGGGAAGGCCCCCAGCGTGGTGATGAGCTTGCCGAACCAGGCGTACTTCCAGAGAGCCTCCTTGCCCATGTACCGCATCCGCCGCTTGGTCAGCACCGACACCAGGCCGAAGTCGATGTTGGACCGATGGACCGGGGCGACGATGAACACCCCCGAGGTGGGCACGTTCTCGAGCCCCTCGTAGGTGATGCGGAACAAGAGCCGGGCCAGCCCGTGGATGGCTCCCCGCACGGCGCGGTACATGCCGATGGCAAGCGGTGTCGGGGGTCCGTACCGGGGTGTGGGCCCCTCGTCCCGCTCCGCCCGCGCCGATCGCTCGTCGCCACCCGCCGCCTCCGCCACCGGCTCGGGGGCCGGCGGCGCCGCCGACGCCGTCGCCTCCCGCTCCTCCTCGCCGGTGAAACGCCCGACGATCTCGTCGACCACGTCGTCGACGCTGCGGTCCGTGCTGTCGACGACGACCGCCCCGTCGGCCACCGACAAGGGCGACGTCGACCGAGTCGAGTCGAGTCGGTCGCGGCGGGCCAGGGCCTCGGCGTCCTCGTCGGAGGCCCGGCGCCGGGCCCGTTCCTCGTCGCTGGCGGTGAGGAACACCTTGAGCTGGGCGTCGGGGAACACGACGCTTCCGATGTCGCGACCTTCCACCACCCCGCCGCCGTGGGACCGGGCCCACTCCCGCTGGCGACGCACGAGCTCCTCCCGGACTTCGGGCTTGGCCGCCACCGCGCTCACGGCCCGCCCCACGTCGGGCGTGCGGAGCTGGTCGGTGACGTCCTCGCCGTCGAGCACCACCCGCTCGCCGACGTCGAGCTGCAGCCGGGCCGCCACCCGGGCCAGCGCCTCGCCGTCGGCCGACTCGGGGTCGATGCCCTGGCGGAGGGCGGCCAGGGCCACCGAGCGGTACATCGCTCCGGTGTCCAGATAGTCCATGCCCAGGCGCCGGGCCACCGCCCGGGCGACCGTCGACTTCCCCGACCCCACCGGACCGTCGATGGCGACGACCCGCATGCTCACGGCTCGTCGCCTCCACCGGTCAGCGCGGCCAGGTCCCGCTCGAAGGCCGGATAGCTGGTCGCCACCGACTCCCATCCGTCCACCAGCGACTCGCCGTCGGCCGCCATGGCCGCCACCGCCATGGCCATGGCGACCCGGTGGTCGCCCTGGGCGGAGGCGCGAGCCGGCGCCAGGCGCGTGCCGCCGGCCACGATGAACCCGTCGGCCTTGGTCTCGACGACCGCCCCGAAGGCGCGCAGGCCCTCGGACACGGTGGTGATGCGGTCGCTCTCCTTCACCCGCAGCTCGGCCGCACCGCCGAACCGGCTCGGTCCCTCGGCCACCGCCGCCGCCACCGCCAGCACGGGGATCTCGTCGACCAGCCCGGGCACCTCCTCGGCCACCACGTCCGTGCCCCGGAGCGGGCCGTAGCGCGCCCGCAGGGCCGACTCCCCCACCCGTTCGACGTCGGCCCCCATGCGCAGGAGGACGTCGACGAACCCGGCCCGGGCCGGCCCGAGGTAGACGTCTTCGACGACGACGTCGCTCCCCGGGGTGACGCAGGCGGCGACCACCCAGAAGGCGGCTTGCGACGGGTCGCCGGGGACGTCGAGGGAGAACGGCTGGAGCGCCGACCGGCGGACCCGGACGGTGCAGCCCTTGCCCTCGGCGGTCACCTCCAGGTCGGCCCCGCACGCCGCCAGCAGCTCCTCGGTGTGGGCCCGGCTGGCGACCGGCTCTCTGACCACCGTCTCTCCGTCGGCACCCAACCCGGCCAGGAGGACCGCCGACTTCACCTGGGCGCTGGCCACCGAGGGGGTGTAGTCGATGCCCTGCAGCCCACCGCCGCGCACCACCAGCGGCGCGTAGCGGCCACCGTCCCGGCCGTCGACCGCCGCCCCCATCGACCGCAGCGGCTCGGCCACACGGTCCATCGGGCGCTGGTTCACCGACCGGTCGCCGGCCAGCACGGTGAGCCAGTCGAAGGCGGCGCAGAAGCCGGCGAGGAGACGGATGCCGGTCCCGGAGTTCCCCACGTCGAGCACGCATTCCGGCTCCTGCAGCCGCCCTTCGCCTCCGCCGATGCGGACCTCGGGGGCGCCCGCCCGCCCTTCGACCTCCGCTCCCAACGCCTCGACGGCGGCCACCGTGCGGGCCACGTCGTCGCCCCCCGACAGGCCCCGCACCACCGACGTCCCCTCGGCCCGGGCGGCCACGAGCACGGCCCGATGGGAGATCGACTTGTCGCCGGGCACCCGCACCCGCCCCCGCAGCGGCCGCCCCCCGGTGACCCGGAGCTCGTCCATCTCTAGGGCAGGAGCCGGCTGGACGGCCGGTAGCCCCGCCTCCGGAGCGCCTCGCAGACCCGCTCCTCGGCCGAGGCGGCCACCACCAGGACGAGCTCGCCGGCGTCGCCCTCGGGGGAGTCGACCGTCTCCAGGTTCTCGATGTTGACGTTCAGCTCGGCCAACAGCGTTGTGACGTCGGCCAGGACCCCGGGACGGTCAGGCACGGGCACCGACACCTCCACCAGCTCCTGCTCCACCCGGTCCACGACGGTCGGCAGCTTGATGCGGGCGTGTCGGGCTTCGTCGAGGGCGGCGTGCAGGGCGTGGAGGTCGCCCCCGGCGACCCACGTCCGCATGGCGGCGAGCGAGTCGAGGAGGCGGTCGAGGCCCTCGACGATGGCGTCGCGGTTCTCGGCGCACACGTCGAGCCAGATGCCGGGCTGGCCGGCCGCCACCCGGGTCATGTCCCGGAACCCGCCCGCCGCCAACCGGAGCACGGCGGCGTTCTCGTCGGCCTCCCGGGAGGCGACCCGCATGAGGGTGGCGGCGGCCAGGTGGGGGACATGGGAGACCAGGGCCACCAGGGCGTCGTGGCGGTCCGGAGCAAGTGCCACCACGTTGGCCCCGAGCGAGCTCACGACCGCCCGCACCCGGGCGTAGGCGTCGGGGTCGGTGTCGACGGTAGGCGTGAGCACCCACGTCGCCCCCTCGAACAACGTCGCCGTCGACCCGTCCACGCCCTCGTGCTCGGAGCCGGCCATGGGGTGGCCGCCCACGAACCGGGGGTCGCCCACCTCGCCGACGATGGGCGCCTTGACGCCTCCGACGTCGGTGACCACCCCACCGTGGGCCAGGGCGCCGCGGGCGACCTCGGCCACCGCGCCGACCGGCGTGGCCACGAAGGTGATCTCGGCGTGGGGGTCGGTGCCCACGGCGTCGAGGGCCCCGAGCTCGAGGGCCCGGCGCGCCCGAGAGGGGTCGGCGTCGCTGCCGCTGACATGCCAGCCGCGCGCCCGCAGGGCCAGCCCGATCGACCCTCCGATGAGGCCGGTGCCGACGACGGCCGCCCGCCCGCCGCCCGCCGCGGCAACGCCGGGGCCGTCAGCCGGGGAGGTCATCGCGAAGGCCCTGGGCGCCGTGGAGGTAGACGTGGCGGAGCTCCTGGCGGGACCGCCCCGTGTTCACGTGCATGAGGACCCGGAGGCACTTGAGCGTCCCGCCGTCCACGGAGAGCTCCCGGGCGCACAGCATGGGCACGTCGCCCAGCCCCGCGCCGCGGGCGGCGGCGGCCGGGAAGATGGCGACGAGGTCCTCGGTGGCGGTGAAGATGATGCTGATGATGTCGTCGTGGGCGATGTCGTTGCGCGCCATCATCTCGCCCACCAGCTCCTGCACGCGCTCGGTTATCTGCTTCTCGGAGTCCTCTTCGACGGTGGTCGCGCCGCGCAGCGCCTGGACCGCGGGGGCCACCCGCGGAGATTACCCGGGGGTCGGCGCCGACCTCTCCGCCGCCGCCTGCTCCAGCGCCCGTACCTCGGCGGGTGTCAGCGGCCGCCACTGCCCCGGAGGGAGGCGGCGGTCGGCCAGCGGGCCGATCCGGGTGCGCACCAGGCGGACGACCGGATGGCCGACCGCCTCGCACATCCGTCGCACCTGCCGCTTGCGTCCCTCGTGGATGGCGATGCGGAGGACGTTGGGCGCCACCAGGGCGACGCGGGCCGGAGCGGTGAGGCCGTCGTCGAGCTCGACGCCCTCGCGCAGCCGGCGGAGCTCCCCTCGGGTGGGCGTGCCCTGGACCTCGGCCACGTACTCCTTCGCCACCCCGAAGGACGGATGAGTCAGGCGGTGGGCCAGGTCGCCGTCGTTGGTGAGGAGGAGCAGGCCCTCGGTGTCCGCGTCGAGCCGACCGACCGGGAACACCCGGGGCTCGGCGGGGACCAGCTCGACGACCGTGGGCCGACCCTGGGGGTCAGAGGCGGTGGTCACCACGCCCGCCGGCTTGTTCAGCAGGTAGTGGACGACGCCGGGACGCACCGTCACGGGCACGCCGTCGACCGCGATCTGCGCCGTCTCGGGGTCGACCCGCCGACCCAACGTCGCCACCTCGCCGTCGACGGTCACCCGGCCGTCGGCGATGAGGTCCTCGCACGCCCGGCGGCTGCCCAACCCGGCGGCGGCCAGCACCTTCTGGAGCCGCTCGCCCTGGGGTGACGGCTCCGTCACTCCTCCCGGACGCCGAGGCCCCGCTCGAGCGCCTCGACCGCGTCGGGACCGGGCACGAAGTCGGCCAGCGGGGGCAGGTCGGCGAGCGAGTCGAGCCCCAACCTCTCGAGGAACAGCCGGGTCGTGCCGTAGAGCAGGGCCTGGCCGGGCCCGGGGTCGCGCCCCACCTCCTCGACGTAACCCCGCTGTTGCAACGTGCGCATGACCGCGTCGGCGTTGACCCCACGGATGGCGGCCACCTGGGCACGGGAGACAGGCTGCTTGTAGGCGACGATGGCCAGCGTCTCGAGAGCGGCGGCGGAGAGGCGGGCCGACTGCCCGTGCAGGACGAACCGCTCCACGTAGGCGGCCAGATCGGGGTGGCTCTGGAAGCGGTACCCGCCGGCGACCCGCACCAGCACGAAGCCGCGGTCGTCCGACTCGTAGGCCGACGCCAGGTCGGCGCAGAGCTCCTCGACCCGGGCCGGCGACAGCTCCAGCAGCTCGGCCAGCAGCTGCGGGTCCACGGGCTCCTCGGCGACCATGAGGATCGCCTCGACGGCCCGGCGCGCTTCGGACGAGCTCACCCCTCGTACACGTCCACGGCGGCCAGCTCGGCGGTGGCGGGGCCGGTCCAGGTGACGGTGAGCTCGCCGAAGGTGGACGGCTGGTCGAGGTCGACGAGCCCCTGCTTGTAGAGCTCGAGCACGGCCAGGAAGCGCACGATGACGTCGAGCCGGGTGGGCACACCGGCGGTGAGGCGGCGGAAGGTGACGCGGCCCCGGGCGGGGAGGGAGAGGGCCAACTCGTCGACGACGTCGCGCACGCTCACGCGGATCGGCGCCACGTGGTCGAGGTCGATCGACGGGGGCGGCTTCGGCTCGGTGGCCCGCAGACAGGCCGCCCGCAGGTCGGCGGGCGAGACGCCACCGAGCAGGTCGGGCGCCAGCACCAGGAGGTGGGGCTCGAGGCCGGCGGTGCGAGGGTGGGACAGGCCCGCCGCCCCCGCCATGCGGGCCAGGGCCTGCCCGGCGTCGCGGAACGTCTTGCACTCGAGGAGGCGGGCCAGGAGCAGGTCGCGCTCCTCGAACAGGGCCAGCTCCTCGTCGACCTCGACGTCGGCGGGCCCGGGCAGCAGGCGCCGGCACTTGAGCTCGACCAGGGTGGCGGCGATCACGAGGAACTCGGTGGCCCCGTCGAGGTCGACGACGCCCATGCGCTCGACCTGGGCGAGATAGGCGTCGACGATCGCCGAGAGGGAGATCTCCCAGAGGTCGACCTCCTCGCGCGTGATGAGGTGCAGGAGCAGGTCGAACGGCCCCTCGTAGACGGTGGTCTGCACCTCGTACGGCATGGCAGGAACAATACGGCCGGGACCGGCGCGGCTGGCGCATACCATCCGGACATGGCTCGCGTGCTCTCGGGCATCCAGCCCACGGGCGACGTGCATCTGGGGAACTACCTGGGGGCGCTCCGCCAGTGGGCGGCCGACCAGCACGAGTACGACTCGTACTACTGCGTCGTCGACCTCCACGCCCTCACCGTGCCCCGCGACCCGTACGAGCTCCGGGCCAAGACGCTGGAGACGGCGCTCGTGCTCATCGCCGCCGGGCTCGACCCGGACCGTTGCACGCTGTTCGTCCAGAGCCACATCCCGGAGCACACCCAGCTCTGCTGGCTCCTCGAGTGCATCGCGTCCATGGGCGAGCTGCGGCGCATGACCCAGTTCAAGGACAAGGCCCGCGGCGGCGAGGAGTCCGCCCGCGTTGGGCTGTTCACCTATCCCGTCCTCCAGGCCGCCGACATCCTCCTTTACGACGCCGACCGCGTACCGGTGGGAGACGAGCAGCGCCAGCATTTGGAGCTCTGCCGGGACCTGGCCATCCGGTTCAACAACCGGTACGGGGAGACGTTCGTCGTCCCCGAGGCAGCCGTGCCCGCGGTGGGCGCCCGCATCATGGACCTGCAGCGCCCCGACACCAAGATGTCGAAGTCGGCGGAGTCCCCCAAGGGCACGGTCATGGTGCTCGACGAGCCGGACGCCATCGAGCGCAAGTTCAGGCGGGCCGTCACCGACCCGGGCACCTCGGTGCGCTTCGACTTCGAGCACAAGCCGGGCGTGTCCAACCTGCTTCAGATACTCGCCGCCGTCACCGGCCGCGCGCCCGAGGAGGTCGCCGACGACTACGACCAGTACGGGCCGCTGAAGGGGGACACCGCCGCGGCGGTGATCGAGCTGCTGCGGCCCGTGCGCGAGCGCTACGCCGAGCTGGCGGGCGACCCGGCCATCGCCGAGGCCGTCCTCAAGCAGGGCGCCGACAAGGCCCGGGCCGTAGCGTCGGTCACCCTGCGGCGGGCCCAGGAGGCGGTCGGCCTCCTCGCCGGCGGATGAGGCGCCGCCGGGTACGGCCCGGGGTCTCGAGGGGACGGCGCCGGGCCAGCAACGCCCTGCTGCTCGCCGGGTACCCGCTGGCCGTCGGCGCCGGCCTCAAGCTCGTCCCCATGTTCGCCGAGCGCCGGACTCAACGGTTCCTGCTCTTTCAGGCGGGCACGGGGGCGGTGGTCGCCGGCCTGCTTCTCCGGCGCCGGCCCGTCCCGGCCGGCCTCAACGCCGCCGCCCTGGCCGGCTCCACCGCTATCTGGTGGCTGGTCGGCCGCCACAAGGGCTGACACGACCGCGGGGGGCGCCGCCCCCGCGAACCCCCCGACCCCCCCCCCCGAACTGTCGTGGCCTCGCTGATCGCTCGGCGGCTGCCCTCTCGGGCCCGAAGCGTTCGCTTCGGACGGGCGGGGGCTCCGCCCCCCGCGGTTGTTGGCGCGGGGAGCGGCATTCAAGGACACTGTGGGATGGTCACGACCGAGAAGCCATCGAGCCGCCAGGAGAGGCGCGCCCAGGAGCGGGAGCGCACGGCCGAGCGGCAGGGTCACATCGCCGCCGGCACCACCCAGGGCCTGCACATCGCCGAGGACATGATCTACGCGCTCACCGCCCTCCTGCTGGCGGGAGGTGCGCTCATCATCCTCGGCGTCACCGTCTACCACTTCGCCACCGACGTCTCCAAGGGCGTCGAGAAGGCCATCGAGGCCACCCTCAACTCGCTCCTCATCGTCTTCATCCTCGTCGAGCTCCTCGCCGCCGTGCGCCAGGCCATCGACGAGCACAAGCTGGTCGCCGAGCCGTTCCTCCTCGTCGGCATCCTGGCCGCCATCAAGGAGATGGTCGTCGTCTCGACCTTCCGGATCGAGTCGCAGAAGACGTCGGACGCCGTGCTCAAGATCGGCATCCTCGCCGCCGTCGTCATCGGTCTCGCCGTCGCGACGCTCGTCCTGCGGCGGAAGACACGTGAGCCCGAGGAGGCGACCGAGGAGTGAGCATCGCCGCTCCCGGCGGGCCGTCCCGCGCCTGGTACTGGGTGGCCGGGGCGGTGGGGCTCATCGGCGTCATCGCCACCGTGGCGTGGATCGCCGGGGGGATCCGGGGCATCGACCGCGAGGTCGATGATTTCCAACGGGTCGACGTGGGCGACGAGGCGCCGATCACGATCGACGAGCCGGGCGGCTACACCGTCTACTACGAGGGACCGTACGCCGACGTGGAGGCGCCCGATGTCCGGGTCACCATCGAGGGCCCGGGCGTCGGCCGGGGGTCGCTCGGGGACTACGACGGCGAGCTCACCTACGCCTTCGGCGACCGGGAGGGCCGGGCGATCCTCACCGTGCGGATCGACGAGCCCGGCACCTTCCTCCTCGGCTCGACCGCAGAGGACGAGGAGGGACAGATCGCCGTGGGCCGCAGCATCGGTCCGCGCCTCGTGCGCACGATCCTCGGGGGTGTGCTCCTCGGTCTCTACACCCTCGGAGGGACCACCGGGATCGTCCTTCTCACCGCCCTCCGCCGCCGCGACGCCCGGCGACGGGGGGCCGAGCCACCCCCGATGATCCGGACGTAGGCCATCCATCGCGATGGCCGAGATCTCCGTGCAGGACCAAGGGACACCGGTGCGCTTCTCCTTCGACGAGATGCGGCGCTACAGCGGCTCGCACAGCCCCGGCGGCGTTGCCCTCGGGTTCAAGCTGATGGAGCGGGCCTTTGCCCTCCTCGAACCGCAGGGCGTGGTCGAGCGACGGGAGGTCCTCTTCTCCACCGCCTTCGGCGGGCCGGGCGTCCGGGACGCCTGCGAGCTGGTCACCCGGGCCTTCACCGACGGCCGCTACGTCGTCGATCCCGCCCTGGAGCGGCCCGAGCGGGGCGAGACCCTCCGGCCTTTCGCCTTCACGGTCGGCTACCGGGACCGCACCGTGTCGCTCCTGCTGCGCCCCGGCTTCGTCACCGACGAGTTCGCACTGCTGGCCCAGTCCGACTACCTCACCGCCGACGAGCAGCAGCGCTTCGCCGCCATGAAGCAGGCGCTGGCCGACCGGCTGATGGCCACCGACGCCGGCGAGGTGTTCGACCTGGAGTAGCCCCGCAGCAGGCGCCGCAGTTACCGCAGGATCTCGTCGGCATGGACGAGGCGGCGCTCCCGGACAGGCAGTGGGACCGCGGAGGGCAGATCGGCGGGATCGCCGGGAGCTCGCCGCTCTCCGTCTCGACCACCATCGCCACCCGCCGCGAACCTCTCAGGGGTGCCAGGTCTCTCGCCCCGGGTCCGCTGTCCCGCCTTCTTCGCCGCCGCCGTGGCCCCTCCTCCGAGATGGCTAGACCTGCGTCGAAGCCTGCGCGCCGACGACGGCCAGGTCCTCCACCCCTCCGACGTCGATGCGCTGGGCGCCCAGGCGCCGCTGCTGGCGGACCTCCAGGTAGTTCGCCAGCCGGCTCAGGGCCAGGTTGATGAGGATGTAGCACACGGCCATGAGGGCGAACGCCTGCAGGTGGTTGCCGTAGAACGTTCCCGTGTCCCGTGCGCGGCGGAGGGCGTCGTCGTACCCGATGACGAACCCCAGAGAGGTGTCCTTCAAGAGGGTCACCAGCTGGCTGACGATGGCGGGGGCCATGCGGCGGGCCGCCTGGGGCAGGATCACCGCACGCATCGACTGCCAGTACCTGAGGCCGAGGGCGGAAGCCGCCTCGCTCTGGCCCCGGTCGAGGGAGAGGACGCCGGCCCGGAAGATCTCGCCGAGCACGGCGCCGTTGTACACGGAGAGACCGAGGACGAGGGCCTGGAAGGCGCTGATGTCGATGCCCTGGGGGGGAAGGCCGAAGTAGCAGAAGGTGATCAACAGGATCAGCGGCATGGCTCGGAAGAACTCGACGTAGACACCGGCGACCCAGCGGATCGAGCGGTTCCGGGCCAGGCGACCGAGCGCCATCACGACTCCTATGACCATCGCGATCGCCATGGCCACGGCGGCCGCCTTGAGGGTGAGGACCAGGCCCGAGAGGAGGAACTTGAGCACCGACCACTGGCGGAGCGGGCGCCACAGCTGGTCGCCGAACTGCCCCTTGTCGGCCAGCCGGTTCACCGCCAGGAGAAGGACCGCGGCGATGGCCAGCACCGACACCACCGACGCCGCCGCCACCCTGCGCCGGCCTCGAGGACCGAGCTGGTCGCCCAGGAACGACGCCGTCACCGGCGCTCGCGCCCTCATCGCTTGATAGCCACGCGCCGCTCGAGGGCGCCGACCGCCCATCCTGCGGGCAGCGCCAGGATCAGGTAGGCCACCGCCGCTCCGGCGAAGATGGCGAGGGGCCGGGCGGTGATCTCGCTGAGACGCCGGGCCGTCCCGGTGAGGTCGAGGACGGCGATCGTGGAAGCGATCCCCGAGTTCTTGATCAGGGCGATGAACACGCTCCCGAGGGGAGCGACCACCGTGCGCAGGGCCTGGGGCATGACGATGCGGGCGAGGACCTGGGGGAACGTCAGGCCGAGCGAGCGGGCCGCCTCGGCCTGCCCGCGCGACACCGAGTTGATGCCGGCTCGGACCGTCTCGGCCACATAGGTGCTCGTGTAGACCGACAGGATGACGAGGGACGACACCAACGGGGAGTACAGGATGCCGATCTTGGGGAGCCCGAAGAAGAACAGGAGGAACAGGACGGCGAGCGGCGTGTTGCGCAGAGCCTCGACCCAGACGGTGCCCGCCAGCCGCAGCGGCGGCACCGGGCTCACCCGGAATGTGGCGATGACCACCCCGATGACCATGGCGGCGGCGAAGGAGACCACGGTCAAGACCGCCGTGGTGCGCATCGCCTCCAGATAAGCGTCGAGGTTGTCGAGGACGACGTCCACCGCGCCCTCCCTCGGGCGCTACGGCCGGGTGGTCGTGGTGGTGGCCGACCCTGCGCCGGTCGTGGTGGTGCCGCTGGCCGACGTTGTCGTCGTCCCGGCGACCGCCGAGCTGTAGCGGTCGACCGGTGGCGGGGTGGGCAGGTCGAGGCCGATCCTGCCCAAGGTGTCGTTGAACGCCTTCACCCACTCGCCGCTGGCGTAGATGGCCTCCAGGCGGTCGTTCAGGAACGCGCGGAAGGCGTCGTCACCCTTCTTGAGGCCGATCCCGTAGGGCTCGTCGCTGAACGGCGCCCTCACCAGCTTGAACGCCCCACCGCTCTGCTGGACGAGGCCGGCGAGGATGGGGGCGTCGGTGCTGACCGCCACCACCCGGCCGTCGGTGAGCGCCTGGGCGCACTCGGAGTACCCGCCGAACAGGAGGAGCTCCGCCTGGGGAGCCTGCGCCCGCAGGTTGCGCTCGGACGTCGAGCCGGCGGCCGTACAGACCCTCTTGCCGTTGAGGTCGGTGACGCTCCGTATGGAGTTGTCAGTCGACTTGACCATCATGTCTTGACGGGCGATGAAGTACGGGCCGGCGAAGTCGACGACCTGCTTGCGGGCGTCGCTGATCGTGTACGTCGCGATGACGATGTCGACGGTGCCGTTCTGGATGAACGGTTCACGGTTCCGTGAGATCGCCTCCACGAACTCGACCTTGGGGCCCAGATCGGAAACGGTGCCCCCGAAGATGCCGACCCCCATCAGCTTGCCGATCTCGACGTCGAACCCCTCGATCTGGTTGTTGGTGGGGTTGCGCTGGCCGAAGCCGGGCTGGTCGTACTTCACGCCGACGACGAGCTTGCCCCTCTGCTGGATGGTCGCCATGGTCGTGCCCGCCGGGAAGCTGGGCGGCGCGAGGGGCGCGGCGGTCGTCCCGGTGGTCGCCTGTTCGCCCTCGTCGTCGTCGCCGCACCCGGCGGCCACCAGGGCGACGCTCAGGAACAGGATCGGAAACAGGAGCCGGCGGCGCATCTCTCCTCCTAATGAGCCAGGATCTTGGACAGGAAATCGCGGGCGCGATCCGTCTGGGGGTCGGTGAAGAAGCGGTCGGGGGACGCCAGCTCGACGATGCGCCCTCCGTCCATGAACGCTACCCGCCGCGCCGCCGACCGGGCGAAGCCCATCTCGTGGCTGACCACGACCATGGTGATGCCCTCACCGGCCAGCTCGATCATCACGTCGAGCACCTCTTTTATCATCTCCGGGTCGAGCGCCGAGGTGGGCTCGTCGAAGAGCATGAGCTTGGGGTCCATGGCCAGCGCCCGGGCGATGGCCGCCCGTTGCTGCTGGCCGCCGGACAGCTCGGCCGGGTAACGGTCGGCCTTCTCGGCGATCCCCACCCGCTCGAGCAGGCGCATCCCCTTCTGGCGCGCCGCCTCCTTGTCCATCCCCCGGACCTTGATCGGCCCGAGGATGACGTTCTGGAGCACCGTCTTGTGGGCGAAGAGGTTGAAGGACTGGAACACCATCCCCACGTCGGCCCGCAGCCGGGCGAGCGCCCGACCCTCGGCGGGAAGGGGGACGCCGTCGATAATGATCGTGCCCGAGTCGATCGGCTCGAGCCGGTTGATGGTGCGGCACAGCGTGGACTTGCCCGAGCCCGACGGGCCGATGACGACCAGTACCTCGCCGCGGTCGACCGTGAGGTCGACGTCGCACAGGGCGTGCAGCTCTCCGAACCACTTGTTGACCTTGTCGAGCACCACCAACGGTTGCCCGTCGGGCGAGACGGTGGTCGAGGGGGCAGCGGTCGTCACTGCCGCTGCTCCGCCGCCACCAGGGTCACCAGTCCGCCGGCGACGAACGTCGACGCCACCGCGATGGCCAGCCAGAACCGCCGGTAGCCCACGCGGTGGCACGCGCCGTCCCGCGCCACGTCGTACAGCGACCCGCTGCCCACAGGCTCGCCCACGTTCGACGGCGCCGGCCCGCAGTCCACCTCGGTGGCGAGGGAGGCGCGCTGGCGGTCGAACGCCTTGAGCCGCAGGATCGGGTCCTCGCCGAAGCTGGCCCGGACGGGCACGAACAGCATGAGCAGGGCGACGACCATCCCCGCCAGGATCATCCCGGCAGACAGCACGCGGGGTCGGGACAACGACATCGTCGCAGCTCAGCGCGCGTTCAGCTCGGCGATCACGTCGGTGCGGTGCACGATCGACCGTGCCGTGTCGAGGCGCCGGGCGAGCGTCTCCGGGTCGAGCCCGAAGGCGCCGGGGGGGAGCTCCACGCGGTCGTGCGCCGAGCGGACGACGACGCCGTCGGCGACTGCGATGTCCTCGATCCACTCCCAACGAATGAGGGTGCGGCCGTCACCCGGGCCGAACGACGAGATCCCGTGCAGGTCCACCCGCACGACGACCTTGGGCCCGAACGGCCGCTTCCGGACGACGAAGTCCGCAACCCTCTGGCCCACGGCCGAACTGTACCGCCGCCGCCTGAGTCGGGATGGTCAGCCGGACCGCGGGCGACCGGTCGCGGTGGTGAGCCGGGCGGCCGAGCACTAGCGGCGCATGGCAGGGCGCGGTACAACGTCGTCTGACGGAGGCCCGACAACGGTCGGGGAGGGGCGACCCGTAAGGAGGAGACATGCAAGCCACCCATCGCAGGGCTCTGACGTGGATGGGCGTCGCGCTGGCGGTGCTCTTGTGGGCCAACCCGGCCGGTGGCGCCCTGACCGGGGTCGGGGGGAGCGCCACCCTCCTGCCCGCCCCGCCTCCCAGCGTCGACCTCGACCAGCTCACGAGCAACACCCAGGCGTTCGTCTTCGCCGAGCGGACGTGCTTCATCCTGCCCACGAACCTGCGGGTCGACGTGGTGAACCCGGTCGGGACCTTCACCCAGACCACCACCCAGCCGGGGACGATCCCGACCGGGACCCCGGTGGACAGCTACTACGTGCACACCGACATCCCCGGTACGACCGGCCAGGCGTCCTTCACCGGGGCGCTCGTGTTCGACCGCCCGGTGATCGGCCTCGTCTACCGCATCCCCACCCTCAACGCCAGCGATCCCATCGTCGGCGCTCCGGGCACCACCTATCCCTCGACCGCGACGTGGGCCCGGGGGTACGAAGAGGAAACCGACACCGTCACCGTCTCGGCGGACAGGCGCACGGTGACGTTCAACAACCGCATCTTCGAGTGGCAGGACGAGCTGCGCATCATCACCGAAGGCACCTGCGAGCCCGGCGTCGTCCCGTGCACCATCACCGGAGCGGGGACGATCGTCGGGACCGAAGGCGACGACGTCATCTGCGGTTCACCGGGGCCCGACCGCATCGCCGCCCTCGGCGGCAACGACACCGTCTTCGCCGGTGGCGGCGACGACGAGGTCTCCGCTGGGGCAGGCAACGACACCGTCTTCGGCGGCGATGGGAACGACAGCCTGGCGGGGGGAACGACCGGCTTTACGGCGGCCCCGGCTTCGACCGCCTGTCCGGAGGCGCCGGCGACGACCTCCTCTTCACGGCGAACGGCGATCCCGGCGACCAGTCGGTCGGGGGCCCGCACATCGCGGGTGACGTCTGCCAGAGGGACCCCGGCGACGCCGTCGCCGAGTGCAATCCTTGACCGCTCGCCGAACCGGCGGTCGATGTACCAGCTATGACCAGTACATCCACCGCCGGTTCGAGGAGGTCACCGCCGTGAGGCGCAGTTGATGCAGAGGCGGGCGGCGGGGGCGGCTTCCAGGCGCGCCGTGGCGATGTCCTGGCCGCAGCTCTCGCACTTGCCGTAGGTGCCGGCGTCGAACTTGGCGAGAGCGTCCTCGACCTCTCCCAGCGACTCCTGGAGCGACGTGGCCAACGCCTCGACCTCGGCCCGCTCGGCGGTCACCTGGCTCGAGTCGGCGAAGTTGTGGTCGAACGACAGGGAGCCCGAACCGCCGTAGCCCAGTTCGGCCAAGCGTCGGGTGAGCTGGGCCTTCTCGGCTTCGAGCTCGCGCCGGAGGTCTCCCAGAAGTGCCTCGCTCTGCACGGATCCAGCCTACCCGCTGACCCCCGCCCGCGGATGAGCGGCGTCGTATACCCGCCGCAGCTGGTCGGCGGGGAGCCGCGCGCTCGGCTCGGCGGCGCCGGTCGAGTGGCCCAACAGCTGGTGCACGACGCGCTCGTCCGCCCCTCGGGCGCGCATGTGGGCGGCGCACGAATGGCGGAGGACCTCGGGCGTGAGGCGGTCACCCAGCCCGACCCGCTGGCCGTGACGATGGACCACCCGCCACGCTCCCTGGCGGCTCAGGCGTCTCCCTCGGGCGTTCAGGAAGACGGCCTCGGCGTCGGCGCGCTCGGCCCAGCGGGGCGGCACCAGCGCTCCTCGGGCGGCCGGCGCCAACCACGCGGCCAGGGCCCGCTGGGCGGGGCGAGCGAACGGCACGACCCGCTCCTCGTGCCCTCTGGCGGCGATCCGCAGCCGCCCGGCCCCGAGGTCGACGTCGCCCAGCGAGAGGCCGACCAGCTCGGACACCCGGAGCCCGGACGCGTAGAGGACCTCGAGGATGGCCCGGTCGCGGCGCGCCACCGCGTCGTCGCCCACCACCGCGCCGAGCAGGAGCAGCACCTCCTGCTCGGAAAGGGCCCTCGGCGCGCCCGCCGGCACCGGAGGCGGGCCCACGCCGGCGGCGGGGTTGACGACCGCGCCGCCCTCGTCGTGCATGAACCGGTGCACGGCCCGCACCGAGACCAGCGCCCGGGCCACCGAGGCGGGAGCCTTCCCGGAAGCTCGCAGGAACCCGACGTACTCTTCGACGACCGCCTCGGTGACGTCTCGCAAACCCAGGTCGCGGCGGCGGAGGAAGTCCGCGTAGGCGGTGAGGTCCCTGCGGTAGGCGGCGAGGGTGTTCGCCGAACGGCCCTTCTCGGCGGCGAGCCAGGAGAGGAACCCCTCGGCCTCGGCCGGAAGGGGCGTCGCCGTCACCCGCTCCCGAGGATGACGAGCGGGTCGACCGCCTCCTGGCCCAGGGCGTCGGCGACGACCGGGTTGGCCATGTGGCCTCCGACCGTGTTGACGCCGGCCACCAGGGTGGCGTCGCGCGCCACCGCGCCGGCCACCCCCAGGCTGGCGAGCTCCACGAGGTAGGGCAGGGTGGCGCTGGTCAGCGCATAGGTGGACGTGTGGGGGACGGCCCCGGGCACGTTTCCGACCGCGTAGTGGATGACCCCGTGGGCCTCGTAGACGGGGTCGGCGTGGGTCGTCTCGTGGATCGTCTCGATGCAGCCGCCCTGGTCGACGGCGACGTCGACCACGACCGCCGCCGGCTTCATCGACCGCACCATGTCCTCGGTGACGAGGATCGGCGCCCGCCCCCCCGGCACCAGCACCGCCCCGATGACCAGATCGGCCTCGGCCACGACCCGCTCGATCACGCCCCGGTTGGAGGCGAGCGTCATGATCCGGCCCCGGTGGATCTGGTCCACCCACCGGAGCCGGTCGAGGTTCTTGTCGAGGAGGAGGACCTCGGCCTCCATGCCCTGGGCGATCCACGCCGCGTTCCAGCCCACGTTGCCCGCCCCCAGCACCACCACGCGCGCCGGTCGCACCCCCGGCGCGCCACCGAGGAGCACCCCCCGTCCACCGGAGTCGCGCTCGAGGTAGTGGGCGCCGATCTGGGGTGCCATGCGGCCCGCCACCTCGCTCATCGGCGCGAGCAGGGGCAGGGCGCCGCTCGTTGTCTGCACCGTCTCGTAGGCCAGCGCGGTGGCGCCCGCCTCGAGCAGTGCCTTGGCGACCGCCGGGTAGGCGGCCAGGTGGAGGTAGGTGAACAGCACCAGATCGGGGCGCAGGTAGTCGTACTCGGCGGGCTGGGGCTCCTTGACCTTCACCACCAGCGCCGCTCCCCAGGCGTCGGTCGCAGCGACGAGGTCGGCGCCCGCCGTCCGGTACTCGTCGTCGGAGATCGACGAGTCGTCCCCAGCCCCCTTCTCCACGAGCACCCGGTGGCCGTGGGCCACCAGCTCCCGGGCACCGTCGGGCGTCAGGGCGACGCGGTGCTCACCCTCTTTGGTCTCTCGGGGGACACCGACGTCCACCTCCTCACCGTAGTGGCGCGGTCCAGAGGGTCCTGTGAGTCCTACTAGAGTTCCCCGACCGTTTCGTTGCGATCCGTGGCGGGCGCGGAGACGCTTCCCCGATGGCAAGGAGATCGGCCGATGAGGACCGAGGTTCCGGTGGCAGGACGCCGCCTGTGGGCCGTTCCCCTGGGCTTGGCGGTCATCGGTGCCCTGCTGCTGGGGAACGCCCCCGCCCGGGGGGCCTACCCGGGGGCCAACGGGCGGATCGCCTTCGAGTCGAACCGGGACGGCAACCTCGAGATCTACTCGATGAACCCGGACGGTTCCGACCAGGTGAACCTCACCCGGGACCCCGCCGAGGACACCGACCCGGTGTGGTCGCCCAACGGCACGAGGATCGCCTTCGTCAAGGCGTCGGAGGGGCACCGCAACATCTACGTGATGAACGCCGACGGGAGCGGCCAGACGAACCTGACGCCCGGGCCGGTGACCACCGGGCAGGGGAACGAGGGGACGAACCCGACCTGGTCGCCCGACGGGACGCGGATCGCCTACGCCTCGAGCCAGGGCGAGATCTGGGTGATGAACGCCGACGGGAGCGGGAAGACGAACCTCACCAACACCCCTGCCACCGTGGCGGTCGAGATCGAGCCGGCGTGGTCGCCCGACGGCACCCGCATCGCCTACGTCCGCGCCTTCGACATCTGGGTGATGAACGCCGACGGCAGCGGCCAGCGCCCGCTCACGACCACGACGGGGGCCCAGCAGGCCGAGAGGGCACCGGACTGGTCGCCGGACGGCTCCAGAATCGTCTACCAGAAGGTCGGCGCGGTCTGGGTCATGAACGCCGACGGGACCGGCCAGATGCAGGTGGTGCCCAACTCCGTGCTCCCCGCCTGGTCGCCCGACGGCACCAGGATCGTCTTCTCGTCGAGCTCCTTCGGCGCCCAGAACGGGCCCGACATCTTCACCGCGAACGCCGACGGGACGAACGTGACCCGGCTCCCGACTGCACCCAACTTCACCGATACCGATCCCAACTGGGGGACGGCTGCTGCTCCGCCGCCGACGACCACCACGACACTGGCCCCGACCACCACGACGACACTGCCTCCGACGACCACGACAACGGTGCCGCCGACGACGACCACGACCGTGCCGCCGACGACGACCACGACGACGGTGCCGCCGACGACGACGACGGTGCCGCCGACGACGACGACGCTCCCGCCCACCACGACGACGACGCTCCCGCCCACCACCACGACGACGGCGCCGACGACGACCACGACCGTGCCGCCGGCGACGACGACCACGACGGCGCCGACGACGACGGTGCCACCCACGACCACCACGCTGCCGCCGGCGACGACGACGACGACGGTTCCCGCCACGACCACGACGACGACCCGACCGCCGCCCGGACCGGAACCGCGCATCGAGAGCATCCGCCCGAGCCGGGGCCCCGACGTCGGAGGCACCCAGGTCTGCGTCAGCGGCAGGAACCTCGCCGGGGGGACGGTCTTGTTGGACGGCATCCCGGTACCGACGACCCAGGAGCGGGGCGGGCGCGAGGCGAGGTTGTGCTTCGTCACGCCTCCCCATGCGCCCGGCGACGCCCAGATCACCGTGCGCACGCCGAACGGGAACGTCTCCAACCCCGTGCGGTTCCGCTTCGAGGCCACCCCGCCACCGGTCATCGAGCGCATCCGGCCCAGCCGCGGCCCCGACGTGGGAGGCACCACGGTGTGCCTGACCGGCAGCAACCTCGACCAGGGAACGGTCCACGTGGACGGCAACCCGGTGCCCACGAGCCAGACGGGAGGTCCGCGCGGCACCTCGCTGTGCTTCGTCACTCCTCCCCATGCGCCCGGCGACGCCCAGATCACCGTGCGCACACCGAACGGGAACGTCAGCAACACGGTGCGGTTCCGCTTCGAGGCCACCCCGCCACCGGTCATCGAGCGCATCCGGCCCAGCAGCGGCCCCGACGTGGGCGGCACCGAGGTCTGCTTGACGGGCCGCAACCTCGACCAGGGGACCGTCCACGTCGACGGCGCCCCGGTGCCGACGACCCAACAGCGGGGCGGACGCGACGCTTCACTGTGTTTCACGACGCCTCCGCACGCTCCCGGCGACGCCCGGATCACCGTGCATACGCCCAACGGCAACGTCAGCAACCCGGTGCGCTTCCGCTACGAAGCGACGCCGCCGCCCGAGATCGACCGCATCCGACCGAGCAGCGGCCCGGACGTGGGCGGCACCGATGTGTGCCTCACCGGCAGCAACCTCGACCAGGGGACGGTCCTGGTGGACGGCAACCCGGTGCCGACGACCGAACGAGGAGGTCCCAAGGAGCCCTCGCTGTGCTTCCTCACGCCTCCGCACGCGCCCGGCGACGCCCGGATCACCGTGCGCACACCGAACGGCAACGTCAGCAACCCGGTGCGCTTCCGCTACGAAGCCACGCCACCGCCGGTCATCGAACGGTTGAGTCCTGCGAGCGGCCCGGAAGCCGGGGGGACGCTCGTCTGTGTGAGAGGCGAGAACCTCAGCCAGGGGGTCGTCCACATCGATGGCAGCCCGGTCCCGACGACGCAGCGGGGCGGCGGCGGTCGCGAGGCCGTGGCGCTGTGCTTCACGACCCCTCCCCACGCGGTGGGCGAGGTGACGATCACCGTGCGCACGCCCAACGGCAACGTCAGCAACCCGGTGCGGTTCCGCTACGAGCAAAATCGGCGGCCGCGCTGAGCCATCGTCGATTCTTCGCCCGCCACAAGCGGTAACCCCGCCCCGGGTGAATTGGGTGACGAAAGTGGTTGGAAATCGCGCTCTGAGCGGACCAGAACGGTCAGTTGATGCAGGGCCGGTCGTTCAGGCGTTGCCGGCCAGCGCCTCCCGGGCCAGGCACAGTCCGATGATGGACTTGGCGTCCACCAGCTCGCCCGCGTCGATCAGGCGAGGGACGTCGTCGAGGGCGACCGTCTCCACGGTCATGTTCTCCTCCTCGACGCCGTGGGCGGTCGACTCGGTCGGCTCGAGCTCGGTGCCCAGGAAGATGTACGAGTACTCGTCCGAGAACCCCGGCGAGTTGTAGAACTCGACGAGCTTGCGCAGGTTGCCCGCCCGCACGCCGACCTCCTCCTCGAGCTCCCGCGCGGCGGTCACTTCGGGGGCCTCCCCGTCGACGTCGCGCTTGCCCGCGGGGATCTCCAGGAGCATGCGGTCGACGGCGGCCCGGTACTGCCGCACGAGCAGCACCTTGCCGTCGTCCCGGACCGCCACGACCGAGACGGCACCGGGATGGTGCACGATGTCCCGCTCGAAGGTCTCCCCCGACGGGTCGGCGAACGTCGCCTCGACGGTGGTGATCAGGTAGCCGTCGTGGACGACGCGCTCGCCCAGCTTGCGGAAGCCGTCCCCCATCTAGGGCTGGGCGACGGGGAGGGGCTGGGCCGCCGGCGGGACCGGCGCGGCCGCCGCCCGGCTCGTCGCCCGCTCGAGGGCGGCGCCCACAAAGGCGCGGAAGAGGGGATGGGGGCGGTCGGGGCGGCTCTTGAACTCGGGGTGGGCCTGGGTGCCCACCCAGAAGGGGTGGTCGGCCAGCTCAACGAACTCCACCAGCCGGTTGTCCGGGGAGGTGCCGACGGCGACCAGCCCGGCCTCCTCCAGGCGGCGCCGGTAACGGGGGTTGAACTCGTAGCGGTGGCGGTGGCGCTCGTAGACGATCGTCTCGCCGTAGGCCCGGGCGACCAGCGAGTCGGGCCGTAGACGGGCGGGGTACACGCCCAGGCGCATGGTGCCGCCGTAGTTGACGATCTCGCGCTGGTCCTCCATGAGGTCGATGACCGGGTGGGGCGTGTCGCCGTCGAACTCCGAGGAGTTGGCCCCGGCCAGCCCGCACACGTTGCGGGCGAACTCTATGGTCATCGTCTGCATGCCCAGGCACAGCCCCAGGCAGGGAATGTCGTGCTCGCGGGCGTACCCGGCGGCAGCGATCTTGCCCTCGATGCCGCGGGTGCCGAAGCCCCCCGGGATCACCAGGCCGTCGAGGTCGCGCAGCCGCCCGTCGGCGAGGAGCCCTTCGACGTCCTCCGCCTGCACCCAGTCGATGTCGACGCGGGCGCCGTGGTCGAAGCCGCCGTGGCGCAGGGCCTCGACCACCGACAGGTAGGCGTCGGGCAGCACGACGTACTTGCCGATGAGGCCGATGCGCACGGGCGTGGTGGCCGCCTCGACCCGCTCGACCAGGGCCCGCCACTCGCGCAGGTCGGGGGCGTGCTCGGTGCCGTCGAAGCGCAGCAGGCGGCACACGTAGTCGTCGAGCCCCTCCTCGTGCACCACCAGAGGGATCTCGTAGATGTTGCGGGCGTCGACCGCCGAGACCACCGCCTCCTCGGGCACGTCGGAGAGGAGGGAGATCTTGCGCTTGAGCCCCTCGCTGAGCGGCCGGTCGCTACGGCACACGATGGCGTCGGGCTGGATGCCCCGGCCCCGCAGCTCGGTGACCGAGTGCTGGGTCGGCTTGGTCTTCTGCTCACCGGACGGCCCGATGAACGGCACCAGGGTGACGTGGATGTAGCAGACGTTGTCGCGCCCCACGTCGTTGCGGAACTGGCGGATGGCCTCGAGGAACGGGAGGATCTCGATGTCGCCCACCGTGCCGCCCACCTCGGTGATGACCACGTCGACGTCGTCGTTGGCCACCCGCAGGATGCGGGCCTTGATCTCGTTGGTGATGTGGGGGATCACCTGCACGGTGACGCCCAGGTAGTCGCCCTTGCGCTCCTTGGCCAGCACCGCCTGGTAGATCGAGCCGGTGGTGGCGTTGGAGTCCCGGTTGAGGTTCTCGTCGACGAACCGCTCGTAGTGGCCCAGGTCGAGGTCGGTCTCGCCTCCGTCCTCGGTGACGAACACCTCCCCGTGCTGGAAGGGGTTCATCGTGCCGGGGTCGACGTTGATGTACGGGTCGAGCTTCTGCATGGTGACCCGCAGCCCGCGGCTCTTGAGGAGTCGCCCGAGCGACGAGGCGGTGAGGCCCTTCCCCAGGGAGCTGGCAACGCCCCCGGTGACGAAGATGTGCTTGGTCACCGGCACCTCACCGCCAGCTCGACGTGGAGCTCGTCTCGGACCGTCGCGGGGACAACCCTCACGCTACCGCAGCGCCGCCGCCGTCAGGGTGGACCGGCCCGCCCTACGGGGTGTCGTCGGGCTCGGCCAGGATCGCCGCCGCCTTCTCCACCGCCCGCCGGGCCCTGGTGAGGCGACGCTCGTCGACGGGCAGCTCGGCGCCGCTGGCGTCGATCGACTCGCGCAGGCGGACCAGGGCGAGGTCGGCCAGCTCCTCGCTGATCGCCTCCAACCGAGCCCGGATGTCGTCGAACTCCCCCGGCAATGTTTCCTTCCCGGGCGGGGCCCCAACCCCGCCCTCCTCGCCTCGGATGGGGCCCCTGCCCCATCCGGCGCCGTCGATGTTCCTTCCCGGGCGGGGCCCCAACCCCGCCCTCCTCGCCTCGGATGGGGCCCCTGCCCCATCCGGCGC
>DATAAF010000092.1:0-14248 GCA_036260255.1 Acidimicrobiales bacterium
GTGTAGGTGTAGGGGGTGGTGACCGACTCGACCCACCCGAGGGCGCACTTCTCGATCTTCATCTTGAGACCGTTGGTGGCGTCGGTCGTCAGGACGGTGTCGACTGCGGTCGTGTCCTCCGTCGTCAACCTGATCGAGGCGAGGTTCTCGTTGCCGGCGGCGTTGCTGAGCTTGACCCGCCGCTGCAGGCTGTCGCCCGGGACCAGGCCGCTGGCCCCGATCGTGAGCCGGTTGTCGGCGGTGCCCGCCGTCCCCAGGGCGATGGCGACCGTCCCCGAGGAGACGTTCTGCGACGCGCTGGTCGAGCTGGTGAAGGTGGCGAACGTGCCGAGGCCGGCGATGCTGGCGGTAACGCCTATTGCGGCGACCGACAGCAGCAGCTTCTTGGAAGTGCGCTTCGATTCGGACATTGCTGATTCCTCCTGGACCGAGAACTTGAGTTCCGGGAGATGTATCGGCTCGTCCGACTTGGTGCTTTAGGGGAGGTTGCGAAGAAAGAGAGAGATCGGCCTCTTCTCTCGTCCGTCCGCCTCGTGAGACGGTCGACGGCCGACCTACGATGTCGGCCCGGCGAACAAGGAGCTCTGGTGCGCAACCGCGGCAGGTGGGTGCTGGCGGCGCTCGTCGTCTCCCTGATGTTGGCGGGGGCGACGGCGGCAGGAGGCCAGGTCGCGACGGGGCCCCCCACGGCCGTCGGGTCGGGTGGCGCGGTTGCCACCATCGACCGCCTGGCGACCGAGGCCGCCACCGCCGTCCTGCGAAGGGGTGGGAACGCGGTGGACGCGGCGGTCACCGCGGCGGCGGTGCTCGGGGTTGTCGAGCCGTTCTCCTGCGGCCCCGGCGGTGGCGGGTTCATGGTGATCCGCCGGGCCGGCGACGGGCGGGTGACGACCATCGACCATCGCGAGACGGCCCCAGCGGCCATGCGGCCAGACTCGTTCCTCGAGAGCGGGCAGCCCCTGCCCTTCAACGACGCCCGGTTCAGCGGGCTGTCCGTGGGAGTGCCGGGGACGGTCGCCGGTTGGGCCGAGGCGCTGGAGAGCTACGGCACCATGTCGTTGGCCCAGGTCCTCGAGCCGGCGATCCGGATCGCCACCGGCGGCTTCGTGATCGACCAGGTCTTCTTCGACCAGATCCGCCAGAACCTCGACTACTTCGACGACCTGCCCGCCACCGCTCGGCTCTTCCTGGACCCCGACGGTACGCCGCGCGACGTGGGCACGGTCTTCCGCAACCCCGAGCTGGCCCGGACGTACACGCTGATCGCTCGGCTGGGCCCGGCCGGCTTCTACCGGGTGATCGCTCCCTTCATCGTCGACGCCGTGCGCAGGCCCCTCGTCTTCCCGAGCGCCAACCACCGGTGGCGCCCGGGGGTGATGACGTTGGCCGACCTGGCGCGCTACGTCGCCCCCGAGCGGGCCCCCACCCACGTGACGTACCGAGGGCTCGACGTCTACGGGATGGGTCCGCCGTCGAGCGGCGGGTCCACCGTCGGCGAGGCGCTCAACATCCTCGAGGGATACGACCTCGCCGCGCTGAGCACCGAAGAGGTCTGGCACCTGATGCTGGAGGCGTCGCGCTACGCCTTCGCCGACCGCAACGCCTACATCGCCGACCCGGCCTTCTTCCCCGTCCCGTTGCGGGGACTGCTGTCCGACGGGTTCGCGGCCCAGCGGAGGAGCCTCATCACCGATCGGGCGGCGCCGAGCCCGGTACCGCCGGGGAACCCGTATCCCTTCGAGGGCTCCGGCTCGGCTCCCGGCCAGGCGGCGGACGCTGCCACCCGGTCCGGGAGCACCACCCACATCAGCGTCACCGACGGCGCGGGCAACGCCGTCTCCTACACGTTCACCATCGAGTCCCTCGGCGGCAACGGCATGGTCGTGCCCGGCTTCGGGTTCCTGCTCAACAACGAGTTGACGGACTTCACGTTCACGTCGACCACCGATCCCAACCGGGTGGAGGGAGGCAAGCGCCCCCGGAGCTCCATGGCTCCCACCATCGTCCTGCGCGACGGCGCGCCGTTGCTCGTCGTGGGGTCCCCCGGGGGCTCGATGATCATCACCACCGTCCTGCAGATCCTCGTCGACCGCCTCGACCGCGGCACGCCGTTGCCCGCAGCCATCGCCGCGCCCAGAGCGAGCCAGCGCAACACCCCCGCCACCGTCGCCGAGCCCGCGTTCCTGCTCACGCCGGAGGCCGAGGCGCTGCGACGCCGGGGCCACGTGTTCACGACCACGCCCGAGATCGGCGCGGCCAACGGCATCGAGCTCCTCGGCGGCGGCCGCGTCCTCGCCGCCGCCGAGCCGGTGCGCCGCGGCGGCGGCAGCGCCATGGTGGAGAGCCCCGGGTCGTAGCAGTCCCTCTTCCTGTGGCCCCCGGTGTGTGGGAGCCCCACCATCGAAGACACCTGTCCAGCACCCTGTTCAGCGGACCGGTCCGTCGCGCCGCGACCCGAGGGGGTGCGCTCGGCGAGGCACCCGTGACAGGAGGAACACAGGTGAACCACAGCGTCGGGCTTCGCCCGCCTTTTCCCCGCGGCGAGCGTCTGAACGGGATCGCTACGGCCGCGGTCGGCGGTCAGCCGGGGACGGGGCCGTGCCAGGCGAAGAAGGCGTCGTTCGCCCAGTTGCCGACGATCCCGCAGCTCGCCACCCCGATGCAGCTGACGCCGTTGAACCAGTTGACGTTGCCGTACACGGTCGTCGCCGCGACGGTTCCTCGGAAGACGTCGACGACCAGCCCTTGAGGTCCGGACTGCCCGACGGCCGTGCAGGTGCGCCCGTACGGGCACGAGATGTCGAAAAGCATGCCCGGAACGTTGCCAAGGAGCTGCACCGGCCCGGCGACGCCGGTCGTGCTCACCGCGATGATCGCCGGGACGCTGACGCCGCCTGCGGTCGCATAGCACGTCGTCGCGGTGGGACAGGAGATCTCCTCCGTCGGGTAGCCGGACCCGGGGGTGCTCCGGTACCGGTGGAACGTCTGGCTCCACGTGCCGTCGACATTGGTGAGCACGACGAAACCCGTGCTCGCCACCACCAGGCAGGTCGTGGTGGTCGCGCAGTCGATGCCGATGGCACCCTGTGTCCCGCGGGGGAACTCTCGAGCGGGGCCAGGTTGGCCGTTCTCGATGACGACGAAGAGAGGCGTGTGCGTGAGGTAGGGAAACCAGGGGGTCGGCATCGAGAGCGCGCCCGTCGCGATGCAGGTTGTCGTCGTAGGACAGGCGACGTCCCACAAGCTGGTGGTCGCCGGCACCGAGCGCACCGCGCCGGGGGTGCCGTCCCGGCTCACCTCGACCACCACCCCGCGACCGGCCCCCTTGCCGACGGCGATGCAGCTCCCGCCCGGTGCGCAGTCGATCTGGTCGAGCTCGACGGTTCCGGGTACGGGCCGGACCGGACCGCTCGGCCGGCCGCCCTCAGCACGACCACTGCCCCGACGTCGTCGGGCGTGTACCCCACGCCCAGGCAGGAACCGTCGGGCGCGCACCAGACGTCGAAGAGGAACCGCATGCCGGGCACGGCCTGGGCGGTGGGCTGCGGCGGGGAGAACGCCGACCGTCAGTGCCCAGAGGACGGCCGCGGTGCACGTGAGGACGACTCGACGGGGCAGGCGTGATCTCACATGAACCCCTCGCTTGCCGGACCGGGCCGAGAGCGGTGGCATCAGCCGGGCACCGGTCCGTGCCAGGCGAAGAACGCGGTGTCCCCGAAGCCGCCGACCATCCCACAGGTCGCGGGGCCGACGCAGCTGACCCCCGTGAAGTCGTGGACGTTGGCCCACGTCGTGACCGCCACCGGGGTCCCCCGGAACACATCGATGACCAGCGCCCGACTCGACACGTTGCTCGCTCCGACGACGGTGCACGCGCGCCCCACGACACAGGAGATGTCGTACGCGTTGCCCGCCTCGGTGGTGAGGATCTGTA
Source organism: Acidimicrobiales bacterium (assembly GCA_036260255.1). Taxonomy (GTDB): domain Bacteria; phylum Actinomycetota; class Acidimicrobiia; order Acidimicrobiales; family AC-14; genus DASZJY01. Next base: position 3,935 of record DATAAF010000092.1, read on the forward strand.
CCGGGCCGGCGACCCCGTCGGCGCTCACCGGCATGATCGCCGGAACACCGTAGAAACCACTTCCGACGGGGACGAAGGCGGTGGCGGTCGCATAGCAGACCGTCGATGACGAGCAGGAGATCTCATCCGTTGGGCGGCCGCCGCCGGCGCTGAGCGAGACGCTCCGGAGCGTCGCGCTCCACGTGCCGTTCGACCTTCTCAGCACCACGAAGCCACCTTGGTGGACGACGAGGCACGTCGTCTCGCTCGGACAAGCGATGCCGAAGGCCAACCCTGTCCGACGGGGGAGCTCCCGGGCCGGCGCCGGCTGGCCGTTCTCGATGATGGTGAAGACAGGCGTCGTCAAGAGGTAGGGGTACCAGGGGATGTCTCCCGACAGGTTGCCCGTTGCCACACAGGTCGTTGCCGTGGGACAGTCCACGTCCAACAACTGGGCGGAGCCGGGGACCGGCCGGACCGCACCCGGCGTGCCGTCCCGGCTCACTTCGACCACGACCCCGCGACGGCCCGCCACTGACTCCGGTCCGCTGGCCCCCACCGCGATACAGCTTCCACCCGGCCGGCAGGTGATGGAGCTCAGGTTCTCCACTCCCGGGACCGGTCGGATCGGCCCGGGCGGGCCGGCGGCTCGTAGGACGACCACCGCCGCCACGTTCTGCTCGGTGAGGCCGACACCCAAACAGACACCCTCGGGCGCGCACCACAAGTCGCCGACGGCTTTCATGCCGGGCACCACCTGCGCAGTGGCCTGTTGGGCGTCCGCCGGGGCGCCGCCGGCGACGGAGGCCAGGAGCGCGACCGCCAACCCGACGAACAGCGCTCGCGCCGCTTCGCCTCGTCTCACGTGTGTTTCCTCCTTCACCGTTCCGTCACGCCGGGACCGAACCGTGCCAGAGGAACACGGGGCCCGCGCCCGAAGCGCCGACGACCCCGCAGCTCGAGGGACCGACGCAGCTCACACCGAGGAACTGGTAGCCCGGCCACCGGGTGAGGGTGGGCGTCCCCCTGAAGACGTCGACGATCAGTCCTCCGCCCCCGAGGTTGAGGGACCCGACGACGCTGCACGAGCGCCAGTACACGCAGGAGATGTCGTACGAGTTGCCCGACTGGTCGGCAAGGGCCTGCACCGGCCCCACGACGCCGTCGGAGCTCACCGGGACCATCCCGGGAACGCCGAGGTACCCATCGGGCCTCTGGATGAAGGCGGCGGCGGTCGCGTAGCACGTCGTCGCCGACCCGCAAGAGATCGCGTCGGTTGGGTGCCCACTGCCGGAGGGATTCGAGGAGCGTCGAAGGCTCGCCGTCCAGTTGCCATCTGCGTTGGTCAACACGACGGCACCGCTGCTCCCGATGGCGAGGCACGTCGTGGCGGTCGGGCAGTCGATTCCGATGGCACGCCCGGTCCCGCGAGGCATGTCCCGCACGAGGGTGGGCTGCCCGTCGTTGATCACGACGTAGAGCGGTGTGCTTACCGGGTACGACAGCGTCGGCGGCCACTGCCGCAGATGACCGGTCGCCAGGCATGTCGTCGGCGTGGGACAGGCCACGTCGAAGAGCTCGGTCGTCCCTGGCACTGGCCTTACCGGGCCGGGGGCGCCGGCCCGGGTGACCTCGACGACCACGCCACCGCCAAGCCCCCGGCCGACCGCGATGCAGCCGCCGCCGGGAGCGCACTCGATGTCGTACAGCACGAACGCGTCCGGCACCGGTTGGACGGGACCGATCTGGCCGTTCGCCCTCAGCACGACCACTGCCCCCCCGTCCTGCGGCGTGTCCCCGACCCCCAGGCACACGCCGTCGCCGCCACACCAGACGCCGAAGAGGAACTGCATGCCGGGGACGACCTGCGGCGCCGACGCTTGGGCGACGGCAGGGGCTCCGCCCACAGTCGAGGCCACGAGGGCGGCCGTCGCGCAGAACAGCAGGGCCCTTGCTGCTGCGCGTGATCTCACGAGAACCCCCGGTGCGCCGTCGGGCCAGCGTACCGGGTGCGGCCGCGCCATGTCGGACGACGCGATATGTACGCCGCGCTCCTAGTGGTGGAGCCGGTCAGGTGCCGATGACCACCAGGCGCTCCTCGGTCATCTCCCGCACCGCCGAGGGCGGTCCCTCCTTGGTGTTGCCGCTGTCGCGGACCCCGCCGTAGGGCATCTGGTCGGCCCGCCAGGTCGGGACCTCGTTGACGAGGACCGTGCCGTAGCGCAGCTCGCGCGCCGCCCGCAGGGCGGTGTCGAGGCGCGCGGTGAAGATGCCGGCCTGGAGGCCGTAGCGCGTGTCGTCGGCCAGGCGCAGCGCTTCGTCCAGCTCCGTGTAGGCCTGCACCGCGACAACCGGGCCGAAGACCTCCTCTCGGCACACCCGCATGTCGGGCGACACGTTGCGCAGCACGGTCGGGAGGAGCAGCCCGTCGCGGACCTGGCCGCCGCTGAGGACCTCGGCCCCGCCGGTTACCGCCTCCTCGACCCACGACTGCACCCGGTCGCGGTCGGCGGTGGTGATCAGCGCGGAGACGTCGGTCTCCTCGTCGAGAGGGTCGCCGACCACCAGCTCGCCCGCCAGCTTGGCGAGGGTCGAGCAGAAGGCGTCGGCCACGTCGGCGTGGACGTAGACCCGTTGGGTCGAGACGCACGACTGCCCGGCGTGGCTGAAGCCGGCGACCTGGATCGTGCGGGCGGCCCGGTCCCAGTCGCCGTCAGCCTCGATGATGACCGGGGAGTTGTTGCCCAGCTCCAACGCGACCTTCTTGCGGGCGGCCCGCTCGGCGATGCCCCAGCCCACCTCTCCCGAGCCGGTGAAGCTGACGTAGGCGACGTCGGGGTGCTCGACCAGGGCGTTGCCCACCGTCCCTCCGCCCCCCGTGACGACGTTGAGGTGCCCGGCAGGAAGGCCGCACTCGTCGAGGAGGAGCTCGGCCAGGGCGATGGCCGAGAGCGGCGTCTGGCTGGCCGGCTTCAGCACCACCGGGCAGCCGGCGGCGATGGCCGGCGCCACCTTGTGGGCCACCAGGTTGAGGGGGAAGTTGAACGGCGAGATGGCCGCCACCACCCCCACGGGCACTCGCAGGGTGAAGGCCACCTTCCCCTCGCCGACCTGGGCGGCGTCGACGGGGACGACGTCGCCGGCGAGGGTGCGGGCGGCCACCGCCGCGAACGTGACGGTCGAGACGGCGCGCCGGGCCTCGATGCGGGCGGTCTTCAGGGGCTTGGCCGACTCGGCGGCGATCGTGCGGGCGAACTCCTCGGACCGCTCGTCGAGCAGGCGGGCGGCCCGGTCGAGGATCTCCGCCCGCCGCCAGGGCGGGAGCGGCCGGGCGGCCAGCGCGTGGCGTGCCGCGCCGACGGCCCGGTCCACGTCCGCCGGGCCGCACGACGGCACCCGCGCCAGCTCGGCGCCGTCGTACGGCGCGCGTACGGAGAGGACGTCCTCGCCGGCGAAGCGGTCGTCGCCGATGGGGACGGGTCGGACGGCGGCCATGGTGCCTCCTCGGTCGAGCTTCAGCGTGTGCCCATGATCCCACCGAGCGCCCGCTCGGCGGCCGTCCGGGCCTGCTGCACACACGCGGCGATGCCCAGGCCGCGGTACGCGGCGCCGGCCACCACGACGCCGGGCGCCTCGGCGGCGAGGGCGGCGTCGATCGTGCGAACCCGGTCGTCGTGGCCGCGCTCGTACTGGGGGAAGCTCGCCGGCCACCGGTCGACCCGTGACGTCACCGGAAGCTCGTGGATGGCGACCATCGCCACCAGCTCCTCGTGGAGCGCGCGTACCAGCTCGTCGTCGTCCATTCCCAGCGCCCGGTCGTCGCCGTCCCTCCCGGCCGACGCCCGCAGGAGCACCAGCCCGCTGCGCGCCAGCTCCGGCCACTTCGACGTCGACCACGTGCAGGCGGTGATCAGCCGTCCCTCCGTCCGGGGCACGAGGAAACCGCTGCCGTCGAGCGCCGAGGGGACGGCGGCCGGGCGGTAGCCCATGGTGGCCACGACGACGGAGGCGTAGCGGATCCGCTCGAGCTGGCGGGCCGCCGAGGGAGCGACCGGGGCCAGGGCGGCGGCCGCCGGGCCCGCCGGCAGGGTCAGGACGACGACGTCCGCCTCGACTGGCGGGCCCGGCTCGCACCGCACGAGCCACCGGCCTCCGGTGCCGGCGGCGAGCGGCCCGGCGGCCGTGCCGAGGCGTACCTCCGTCCCGTCGAGCGCGGATGCCAGGCGCTCGACCAAGCGCCCCAGGCCGCCCGAGACGCCGAGGAACATCGGTCCCTCCCCCTCGTTCGGGGCCGACTTCCTGCCGGAACGAAGCCCCAGGATCAGGCTGCGGTGACGGTGGGCGGCGTCGGCCAGCGGTGCGGCGGCGGACCGGGCGCTGAGGCGGTCGGCGTGCCCGGCGTGGATCCCTCCCACCAGGGGGTCGACCAGGCGGTCGACGACCTCCCGGCCCATCCGCCCTTCCACCACGTCGGCGACGGAGGGGTCGGGAGGGAGTGGCCGCTTGGGGAGCACGAGATCGAGGGCCGCCCGGGCGGCGCCCGCGGCCGAGAGGTGCGGCCCGGCGAGAAGGGCGCGCGGCGAGACGGGGACGCCGAGCACCGTCCCCGGCGGCAGCGGGCGCAGCCGGCCCGCCCGCCAGATCCAGGCCTTCGAGGTGGCCGGGGACACCAGCTCGTCTTCCATGCCCAGCTCCCGACACAGGTCGCGAGCCCACGGCACCCGGCCGAGGAACGTGTCGGGCCCCGCCTCCACGGGCAGGCCGGCCAGCTCCTCGGTGCGGATCTTGCCTCCGAGCCGTCCGCTCGCCTCGAGCAGCGTCACCCTGGGGGGCGCCGGGCCGGCGGCGGCACTCAGGTACCAGGCCGTCGCCAGCCCGGTGATCCCGCCGCCGAGGACGGCGACGTGCCGGCGGTCAGGCGCGGCCAACCTCGCCGGCCGGTGACGCCCCCGCCGCGTGGGACCGCACCACCTCGGCGAGGGTGGCGCAGAACCGGGGCTCGTCGTTGGGTGACTCGGTGCGGGCGAAGGCCAGGCCCAGGCGCTCGGCGACCTGGCGGGCCTCGATGTCGAGGTCGTAGAGGATCTCCAGATGGTCGGAGACGAACCCCGCCGGGCACACCAGCACCCCCTCCACGCCGGCCCGCGCCCGGTCCTCCAGCACCGACAACAGGTCGGGGCCGATCCACGACTCCGGGGTGCGGCCGGCGCTCTGCCAGGCGACGGACCACCGCGCAACGCCCGCCCGCTCGGCCACCGCCGACGCCGTCTCCTCCAGCTGTCGGGGGTAGGGGTCGCCCAGGTCGAGGATGCGCTCGGGGAGGCTGTGGGCGGTGAACACGACCTCGATCCGGTCGGGATCGGTGACGACGAGGAGCTCGAGCGTCTTCACCACCCGCTCGGCCAGGAGCTCGATGTAGCCGGGCGCGAGGTGCCACGACTCGACCATCGTGAGCTCCACGCGCCCCTCCGTCACGGCCGGCGTGGCGGCGGCGCGGGCTGCGTACTCACCCACCGACAAGGCCGAGTAGTGCGGCGCCAGCACCAGCCCCACGACCCGCCGGACGCCCCTCGAGTCGAGGTCGGCCATGCCGTCTTCAATGAACGGTGGGGCGTGCTTCATGCCCAGCTCGACGTCCCACCCCTCACCCAGCGCCTCGCCCAGGCCGAGGGCCTGGGCGAGGGTCACGCGGAGCAGGGGGGACGTCCCGCCGATGGCCTCGTAGCGCTGCTGCAGGTCGGCCAGGAGCTCGGGCGTCGGTGGGCGGCCCCGGCGGACGTGGGTGTAGTAGGCCTCGACGTCCTCGGGCGTGGCCGGCGTGCCGTAGGCCATCACCAGCACGCCCGTGACGTCGTCGAAAGGGGCGCTCAGGGCCGAGGCCCCGAGGTCGACCGGTGGACGTGGTCGACGATCTCCCGCAGGATCCCGGGGTCGGTGTCGGGCAGGACGCCGTGGCCGAGGTTGAACACGTGCCCGGACCGCCCGCCGTTGCGGGCGAGAACGTCGTCCACCTCGGCGGCCACCACCGGCCACGGTGCCAGGCAGGCGGTGGGGTCGAGGTTGCCCTGCACCGCAACCGACGGCCCCAGGCGGGCGCGGGCCCGGTCGAGGGGCACGCGCCAGTCGACGCCGACCACGTCCGCCCCCGCCTCGGCGAGGAGGTCGAGGAGCTCGCCCGTGCCCACGCCGAAGTGGATGCGGGGCACGCCCAGGTCGGCCAGGCCGGCGAAGATCCGGCGGCTGGCGGGGAGCACCGAGCGTCGGTAGTCCGTGGGCGACAGGGTGCCCACCCACGAGTCGAAGAGCTGCACGGCCGCGGCCCCCGCCTCCACCTGGGCGCGGAGGGAGGCCAGGGCGGCGTCGGCCAGGGCGTCGAGGAGGGCGGCCCACGTCGCGGGGTCCGCCCGCATGAGGGCCTTGGTGCGGGCGTGCGACTTGGAGGGGCCGCCTTCGACCAGGTAGCTGGCCAACGTGAACGGCGCGCCGGCGAAGCCGATGAGGGGGACGTCGATTTCCTTGACGACCAGGCGCACCGTGTCGAGGACGTAGGGGATGTCCGCCTCCGGCTCGAGCGGCCGCAGTCGGCGGAGGTCCGAAGGTGCCCGGAAGGGCTCGGCCACCACCGGCCCCGTGCCCTCGCGCAGCTCGACGCCGACGCCCAGGGCGGCGACCGGCACGACGATGTCGGAGAACAGGATGGCGGCGTCGACGCCCAGGCGTCGCACCGGCTGGAGGGTCACCTCGGCGGCCAGCTCGGGCTGGCGCACGATCTCGAACATGCCCGCCCGGGCGCGCACCTCGCGGTACTCCGGTAAGGACCGCCCCGCCTGCCGCATGAACCACACCGGTGTGTGCCCGACGGGCCGCCCGCAGCAGGCGTCGAGGAACGTGCTGGCGGTCCCCGTGGGCACCGTCAGGCCTTGGACATCGTCGTGAGCACCCGGTCGCAGGCCCGGGAGATCTCGTCGCGCTCCTCGGGGGTGGACTGGCAGTTGACCAGGTACTCCACCGATCCGTCGAAGAGGAACACGAGGCGGCTCTGGCCTTGGGGCGGCTTGGTGAGGGCGACGTCGTCGTAGCGGACGCCGGGAAGGCCGCCGACGTCGACCCTCGTCCCGCTGATCGGGTTCCCGGTGAGCTGCTGGACCACCTGGTCGACCTGTGGCACGAACGTCGCGATGTTCTCCTTGGTCACCTCGGCGTTGAGGTCGTACTTGGCGAGGAAGATGGCGTTGGCCTCGTCGACGGCGAGGACCGTCTGGGCCACCGGCTCGCCGCCGGCCGACTGGGCCGTCTCGCCGACCTTGCTCTCCTTGAGGCTGCCCGGGTACTTGAAGCTGATGGCGAAGTCCTCGTGGGTGAAGGTCTTCTCGCTCGAGGCGCTGTCGCCCCCGCCGCCGCAGCCGGCCAGCGCGCCGAGCAGCGCCCCCGCCAGCAGCAGCCCGAGGAGCGCTCGCCGTCGGTCCGGTTGGCCGATCATCCGGGCGATCCTACGCTCGGCCGGGCCGGCCCGACGGACCACCCCACCGCCGTGTGCCAAGCTGGCCCCACGGGAGCTCGGGTGGACCGGGCTGAGAGGGCGCTGGGTGGCGCCGACCGTTGACCTGATCGGGGTAATGCCCGCGAAGGGAGAGGATGGACATGAGCGAGACGGTCACCAGGGCGGTCCGACGCCGCAAGGTCTACGTCGAGGGCGGGAGTGGGAACGGGGTGAGGGTGCCGTTCACCGAGGTCGACCTCGACCCCTCCCCGTCGCCCGGTGGCGGGGTGGCCAACCCGCCGGTGCGGCTCTACGACACCAGCGGCCCGGGTTCCGACCCGGCCGTCGGCCTGCCGCCGATGCGCCGGGCATGGGTCGTCGGGCGCGGTGACGTCGAGGAGTACGACGGGCGCCCGCCGCTCCTGCGTGACGACGGCCGGGCGGCGGCCCGCCGCGGCGCTCCGGCGGAGCACCACTTCGCCGGTCCGCCTCGGCCGCCGTTGCGGGCCCGGTCCGGGCGCACGGTCACCCAGCTCCACTACGCCCGGCGCGGCGAGATCACGCCCGAGATGGAGTTCGTGGCGCTGCGCGAGGGTGTGGAGCCGGAGGTCGTTCGCTCGGAGGTGGCGCGGGGGCGGGCGATCATCCCGGCCAACGTCAACCACCCCGAGTCGGAGCCCATGGCCATCGGGCGCCGGTTCCTCGTGAAGGTCAACGCCAACATCGGCAACTCGTCGGTGACGTCGTCGATCGCCGAGGAGGTCGAGAAGCTCACCTGGGCGACCCGGTGGGGAGCCGACACGGTGATGGACCTCTCGACCGGCGCCGACATCCACACGACCCGGGAGTGGATCATCCGCAACTCGCCTGTGCCCATCGGCACGGTGCCGATCTACCAGGCGCTGGAGAAGGTCGACGGCCGGGCGGAGGACCTGACGTGGGAGGTCTACCGGGACACGATCGTCGAGCAGGCCGAGCAGGGCGTCGACTACTTCACGGTCCACGCCGGCGTGCGCCTGGCCTACGTCCCGCTGACCGCCCGGCGGGTGACCGGCATTGTCAGCCGGGGCGGCTCGATCATGGCCGCCTGGTGCCTGGCCCACCACCGGGAGAACTTCCTCTACGACCACTTCGAGGAGCTGTGCGAGATCATGGCCGCCTACGACGTGGCCTTCTCGCTGGGAGACGGCCTGCGGCCGGGCTCGGTGGCCGACGCCAACGACGAGGCCCAGCTGGCCGAGCTGGCGACGCTCGGCGAGCTCACCAAGGTGGCATGGGACCACGACGTGCAGGTGATGATCGAAGGCCCCGGCCACGTGCCCATGCACAAGATCCGGGAGAACGTCGAGCTGCAGCTGGAGCTGTGCCACGAGGCGCCCTTCTACACCCTCGGCCCTCTGACGACCGACGTGGCGCCCGGGTACGACCACATCACCTCGGCCATCGGCGCGGCGATGATCGCCTGGTACGGGACGGCCATGCTCTGCTACGTCACGCCCAAGGAGCACCTGGGGCTGCCCGACCGGGACGACGTCAAGCAGGGCGTGATCGCCTACAAGATCGCCGCCCACGCCGCCGACCTGGCCAAGGGACACCCGGCCGCCCAGGCGTGGGACGACGCTCTGTCGCAGGCCCGCTTCGAGTTCCGCTGGCAGGACCAGTTCGAGCTGTCACTCGATCCGGAGACGGCCCGCTCCTACCACGACGAGACCCTGCCCGCCGAGCCGGCCAAGACCGCCCACTTCTGCTCCATGTGCGGGCCCAAGTTCTGCTCCATGCGCATCAGCCAGGACGTGCGCGAGTACGCCCGCACCCACGGCGTCACCGAGGAGGAGGCCCTCTCCCTCGGCATGGAGGAGAAGGCCGTCGAGTTCGTGACCGGCGGCGCCGAGCTCTACCGCGCCCCCTGACCCCGGCCGCCCCCCGGCCCGGGGGGAATTGGGTGACGAAAGCGGTTGGATTCCAACCGATTTCCGCGCCAGAACAAGACCGGTCGGCGTTCTGGCGCGCTGAGCGGGTGAATATCAACCGCTTTCGTCACCCAATTGGCTCGGGGGCGCGGGCGATGGCCGGCTCGAGGTAGATCACCCGGGCGGAGGGGACGGCGGCGCGGACCGACTCCTCCACGCGGTCGACGGCGGCACAGAGGGCCTCGAGCTCCATGTGGTCGTGGAACTCCAGCTTGGCGCCGACCAGCAGCTCGTCGGGGCCCAGGTGCTGGGTGCGGATGTGGACGATCCGCTTGACCGCGTCGTTCGACTCGAGCGTCCGCCGGATGCGCTGGAGGTCGGCGGGCGAGGCCGACTCGCCGATCAGCAGGCTCTTCATCTCCACGACGAGGGTGACCGCGATCACGCCCAGCAGCAGGCCGATGGCGATGCTGCCCGCCGCGTCGAACCGGGGGTTCCCCGTGAGCTCGGCCAGACCGACCCCGAAGAGCGCCAGCACCAGGCCGACCAGCGCGCCGAGGTCCTCCAGCAGCACGACCGGCAGCTCGGGCGTCTTGGAGTGGCGGATGAACGACCACCACGACTGGTCGCCCTTGGCCCGGGCGCTCTCGACGATCGCCGTCCGCATGGAGAACGACTCGAACACGATGGCGATCACGAGGATGACGACCGCCCACGCCGCCGATTTCAGCTCGTGGGGGTGGCGGAGCTTCTCCACTCCCTCGTACAGGGCGAACAGCGAGCCCAGGGTGAACAGCACCAGCGCCACCACGAACGACCAGAAGTACCGCTCGCGCCCGTAGCCGAAGGGGTGCTCGGCGCTGGCCGCCCGCCGGGCTCTGGACCCGCCCAACAGGAGCAGCCCCTGGTTCGAGGTGTCGGCCACCGAGTGCACGCCCTCGGCCA
>DATAAF010000093.1:0-15084 GCA_036260255.1 Acidimicrobiales bacterium
CGCCCGCCCTTCATCGGGCGGACGCCGGCGCGGTGGTGGGGCGTTCAGGCGGCGATCCGGGCCCGCTCGGGACGGGTCGTGTCGTGCGTCAGCCGCTCAGGGGAGCGGAGCCACGACAGCACCGCGTGCCACACGGACGCCAGGGAACCCACGATCACGCCGGTGATCCAGGAGCCCATCGTGTTCTCGCGAAGCGTGATGTCGAAGCCGGCGAAGACGGAGTAGTCGATGGCGACGACGGCGGCGACGGCAAGCACGAAGGTGGCGAGCGTCCGGAACCGGGCCGTGCCCGGCACCAGCTCCTCCACCAGGTCGACGACCTTCAGCACGGCCAGACCCAGCAATGCGACGACTGCGAACTGGTACATCGAGTGCCCTCCTATGGTGGCATTGGTACCTATACGACCGCGGCGTCGTCGGAAAGGTGACATCGGCGCTTTCTTCCAAAAGAGCGGCGACGGGAGAGGAGGCCGGGGGCGGGAGATCTCCGCCTGCTCGTGCTCGCGGGCCAGGCGGGGAAGACTGGCGCGGTACGCCACCGGGGAGGAGCTTCCATGGCCAACTACGAGGGTTTCTGCGTGAAGTGCAAGGAAAAGCGCGACTTCGAGGGGGAGGAGGTCGAGCTGGCCAACGGCCGCCGGGCCGCCCAGGGGACGTGCCCGGTCTGCGGCACCAAGATGAACCGCATGCTCGGGAACAAGTAGGCGGCCGGCCGGCCCTGCCCCGGTCCGGCGCCGATGGGGGTTGCCGGCGCCCTGCCGCCTACAGTGACCGGCGTGTCCGGCACGTACTGGGTGGAGACGCTCGGGTGCCCGAAGAACCAGGTCGACTCCGACAAGCTGGTCGGCACCCTCGTCGCCGATGGGTTGGAGGCGGCCGCGTCCCCCGAGGACGCCGACCTGGTCGTCGTCAACACCTGCGCCTTCGTCGAGGCCGCCCGCCAGGAGTCGATCGACACCGTCCTGGCGCTCGGCGAGGCCCGGCACCCGGGGGCCCGGCTGGTCGTCACCGGCTGCCTGGCCGAGCGCTACGGCGAGGAGCTGTCCGCGGCGCTCCCCGAGGTCGACCAGGTGGCCGGGTTCGGCGTTCCCGTCACCTTGGGCCGTGGCCCCGGGCGGGACGCCGCCGGGCTGGACCTGCTCAACCTGCCCCGGCCCCGTGCCGCCGCCCCGTGGGCGTACGTGAAGGTGGCCGAGGGGTGCGACCGGGCCTGCGGGTTCTGCGCCATCCCGTCGTTCCGCGGGCGCCAGCGGTCACGCTCGCCCGAGTCGGTTCTCGCCGAGGTGGAGGTGCTGGCCGACGGCGGACACGGGGTGGCCGAGATGGTCCTCGTTGCGCAGGACCTTGCCTCGTACGGGCGCGACGTCGGACGGCCCAAAGCGCTGCTCGATCTGGTGCCCGCGGTGGCCGAGCGAGTGGCCCGTACCCGGCTCCTCTACCTGTACCCGTCCGAGCTGGACGACGCTCTCGTGGACGCCGTCTGCGCGACCGGCGTGCCCTACTTCGACCTCTCGTTGCAGCACGTGTCCCGCCCGCTGCTGCGCCGCATGCGGCGATGGGGCGACGGCGAGCGCTTCCTCGCCCGCATCGGCGACATCCGGGAGCGTGCGCCGGACGCCGCCTTCCGGTCGTCGTTCATCGTGGGGTACCCGGGCGAGACCGAAGAGGACCACGACCGGCTGCTGCGCTTCCTCGAGGAGGCCCAGCTCGACTGGGCCGGCTTCTTCCCGTTCTCGGAGGAGGAGGGCACCTACGCCGCCGGCCTGGACGGCGCCGTCGCCCCCCGCCTGGTGGCCGAGCGCCTGCACGAGCTCTCCGAGCTCCAGGACACGATCACCGCGGCCCGCCGCGCCACCCTCGTCGGCCGCACCGTCGAGGTGCTGGTCGACGTTCCCGGCGCGGGCCGCTCCCACCGCGAGGCCCCCGAGATCGACGGGGTCGTCGAGCTGCCGACGGCGCTGCCTGTCGGCACCTTCGCCCACGTCAGGGTGACCGGCTCCGCCGGCCCCGACCTCGAGGCGGTCGCCGTCGAGGAGCGTCTGGCCGCAGGGGTGGCATCCGGCAAGAGGAGCGGGTGATGCCGGCGAGAGGCGGATGCCGGCCCTGCCCGACGGGGCGTCGAGCGCAGCGAGGCCTGCCCCGTCGGAATTGGTCGAGCGCCGCCGGAGGCGGCACCTCGCAGTTCCCGCGAGCGCAGCGAGCGTGAGGGAGTGACAACGACCGGGTTCGGGCCGTCGGCGCTGGCGACGCCGGCCAACGCGCTGACCATGGTCCGCGTCCTGGCCACGCCGGTGCTGCTGGTGATGGTCCTGAGCGACGGTCCGGCCTGGCCGGCGTTCGCCCTGTGGGTGATGGTCACCATCACCGACGTGGCCGACGGTGTCGTCGCCCGCCGCCAGGGCGCGACCCGTTCGGGGGCGTTCCTCGACCCCCTGGCCGACAAGGTCCTGGTGCTCGGCGTGATGTTCGCCCTCGTCGCCAACGAACACCTGTGGTGGCTCCCGGTCGCCCTGATCGCCGTGCGCGAGCTCGCGGTGAGCGCGTACCGCTCGTGGGCCGGCCGCCGGGGGATCTCCGTTCCCGCCCGTCCGTGGGCGAAGGTCAAGACCGTCGTGCAGGATGTCGCCGTCGCCGTGGCCCTCGTGCCCCAGACGGGGGACGCGTGGCACGGCTTCGTGAACGGCCTCCTGTGGGTGGCCGTGGCCCTGACCCTCGTCACCGGGGCCCAGTACTTGGCTGACGGGCGGCAGGTCGCTCGTGCTGTGTGAGGTCGTCGCCGTCGGGACCGAGCTGCTGCTGGGACAGGTCCCCGACACCAACTCGGCGTGGGTCGGCGACCGTCTCGCACTGGCGGGCATCGACTGCCACTTCCAGACGCGCGTCGGCGACAACGAGGAGCGGATCGCCTCCGCCATCGGGATCGCCCTCGGCCGCAGCGACGCCGTGCTCGTCTGCGGAGGCCTCGGTCCCACTCCCGACGACGTCACCCGCGAGGCGGTCTCTCGGGCCCTCGACGCCCCCCTCGAGCGCGACCCCGCCATGGTCGAGCGCATCCGGCGCATCTTCGAGGACCGACGCCGCCCGATGGCCGCCAGCAACCTGCGCCAGGCCGACCTCCCGAAGGGGGCCACCTTCATCCTCCAGAACCGGGGTACGGCGCCCGGCCTGATCTGCCCGGCGGGCGACAACGGCGAGAAGGTCGTGTACGTCGTCCCGGGCGTGCCCCAGGAGCTCGAGGAGATGGTGGAGCGGGCAGTGATCCCCGACCTCGAGCGGCGGGCCGGGCCGAAGGCGACGATCCGGAGCCGCATGCTGCGCACGTGGGGGCTGTCCGAGTCGGCGGTGGCCGAGAAGGTGGCCGACCGTGTCGAGCAGAGCAACCCGACGATCGCCTTCCTCGCCCGGGGCATCGACGGGCTGCACGTGCGGATCACGGCCAAGGCAGCCGACTGGGCCGAGGCCGGGCGGATGCTCGACGAGGAGGAGGAGGCGCTGCGGGCCCGGCTGGGCGACATCGTCTTCGGAGTCGACGACCAGTCGATGGAGAAGGTGGTGGCCGACCTCCTCGTCGAGCGGGACCTCACCGTGGGCGTGGCCGAGTCGCTCACCGGCGGGCTGGTCGCGTCGCGGCTGGCGGAGACGGAGGGCGCCAGCCGCTGGTTCCGGGGATCGGTGGTCTCCTACCACAGCAAGGTCAAGTACGACCTGCTCGGCGTGCCCGAGGGCCCGGTGGTCTGCGAGGAGGCGGCGGTGGCCATGGCGGTGGGCGCGTGCAGGGCGCTGGAGGCGGAGGTGGGGCTGGGCATCACCGGGGTCGCCGGTCCGACCGAGCAGGAGGGCAAGCCGGTGGGGACCGTGTTCATGGCCGTCGCGTGCGGCGAGTCGGTCGACGCCCGGGAGGAGCACTTCCCCGGCGACCGCCAGCACGTCCGCCAGTTCGCGACCATCGCGCTCCTCGACATGCTCCGCCGGCGGTTGCTCGACAGCGGCGACGCCTGACCGTCTGTCGGCGCCGTGCCCCGGCTGTTCGTCGCGGTGTGGCCGCCGGATGAGGTGCTCGACGCCGTCGCCGCCATCGACCGGCCCGACCTGGCGGGGCTGCGCTGGACGACCCGCGACCAGTGGCACGTGACGCTGCGGTTCCTCGGCCGGGTGGGCGACGTCGCCGACGCGTTGGACGCGCTGTCGGCGATCGAGGCCGCTCCCACCACCGCCGTGGCCGGACCGGCGGTAGGGCGGTTCGGCCAGCGGGTCCTCCACGTTCCGGTCGCCGGACTCGACCAGGTGGCCGGCGCGGTGATCGCTGCCACCGCCGGCGTGGGCGAGCCGCCCGAGGACCGTCCGTTCGCCGGCCACGTCACCCTCGCCCGGGTGGCGAGAGGCGCCCGCGTCGATCTACGTCGCCTCGCCGGACAGCCGCTCGAGGGCCGCTGGCCGGTGACCGAGGTCTGCCTCGTGGAGAGCCACCTGTCGCCCAAGGGGGCGCGCTACGAGGTGGTGAGCCGCTTCCCGCTCGTGGGGCCGGCATGACTACGTTTCGGTCATGAGCGAGCACCGGCGAGCGGGGCCGCCGGCCCGTGCCTCTCGCCCGCCGGCCGCGGGGGCCGGCGGCCCCTCACGCGAGCCGGGCGCAGCGAACGAGGAGAGATCGGGCGAGGAGCGGTCGAACGAGGTCGCCGACCGCTACCGGAGGCTGGCCCGGAGCTTCACGGACCGCGTCGAGGCGGTACCCGAGGACCGGTGGGAGAACCCGTCGCCGTGCGCCGGCTGGACGGCCCGTGACGTCGTGCGCCACATGGTCGAGACGTCGGAGCTCTTCCTGGGCATGGTCGGGCTCGAGCTGCCGGCCGGTCCCTCGGTGGACGACGATCCCGTCGGGGCGTGGGCGTCGGCGTGCGAGGCCATGCAGGCCGCGCTCGACGACCCCGAGAAGGCGTCGCTGTCCTACGAGGGGCGCTTCGGTCCCACGACCCTCGAGCAGGGCGTCGGGCGGTTCGTGTGTGCCGACCTGGTGGTGCACACCTGGGACCTCGCCCGCGCCACCGGCCTCGACGAGCGCCTCGACCCCGACGACGTGCACGAGCTCCTGATCGACATGGAGCCCATGGACGAGATCATGCGCGAGTCGGGCGCCTTCGGCCCCAAGCTCGACCCCCCGGAGGGCGCCGACGAGCAGACTCGGTTGCTCGCGTTCTTGGGCCGCGCCGTCTGACCTACCAGCCCGCTCGTCACCCCCTGTCCGCTGAGAGCGCCAGTACCGCACGGGCGCGCTCGACGCTGCCGGTCGGGCGGGAGACGACGGGCAAGCGCTGGACCAGCCGTCTCAGGTCCTCGACGTCGGCGGGGTCACGCGCCAGCTCGACCAGGTCGGTGAGGGCCCGGACCTCGAACATGACAGCGCCCTGCTCGGCGGCGACCCGTCGACTGTCCTCCAGCGCCTGGCGGGCCCCGCCCGATTCGGGGCCAGCCTGGTGTCGGAGGATGGCAGCGCGGACGCGATGCGACTCGGCGACGAAGAATTGCTCTCCTCTTCGCTGCGCCCGTCGCAGCGCGTCGTCGACGTCCGCCAGCGCCTCGTCGACGGCGCCCAGCCCCAGGCGGATCTCGGCCAGATGGGTCTGCATGCACGGCACGAAGGCCTCCGCTCCCAGCGCCCGCCACTGGGCGATGCTCCGGGTCACCGTCTCGACGGCCTCGATCGGCTCGCCTAGGTGGGCGCGGCTGATGGCGGCGTGGCAGCTGCACGTCGCCATCCAGAACACGAACCCGTACTCCTGGCTGAGCTCGAGCGTCCTTTCCTGACACGCAAGCCCCTCGGCGAACCGGCCGTCGAGGTTGGCGAGCCACCCCGCGTAGGTGAGGACGTAACCGACGCTGAACGGCCCTACCGGGAAGGGGAGGGCCTCCGCCCGGTTCCGGGCCCGTGTGAGCGCGGCCTCCGAGTCGTCGGACCGTCCGAAGAGCCACTGCAGGACACCGAGGTGTGTGAGCGTCGCCACGAGGGGATCGCTCGGCAGCTGCCAGTGTGGGGTCACGACGGCCCCCGGCGGTCGCCGGTCGAAGGTATCGACGGCAAGCTCCAAGAGGTCGCGGGAGTCGGTGAACTCGCCCTCGAAGAATCGACCGATTCCCATGCAACCGAAGACCTCGGCCTCGATCTCCGGTTGGCACATCGACCGTAGGCGCGCCGCCGCCTCGTACGCGGCGCGCAGGTCCCCGTGGACGACGTAGTAGGACCAGATCCCGATCGTGGCGGGGAAGAGCCCGATGTCGCCGCCGACGCGTTCGGAGAGGTCGAGGGCCCGGCGGTAGTCCTCGACCGCCGCCGGTGCGGCGTAGCCCTGGGTGCTCACGGTGCTGAACCCCCGCAGCGTCCGCAGGTTGACCTCGACGGCGTCCCGCGAGGGCCCCGCCGGCATGGTCGAGAGGAGCTCCAGCGCCCGGTCGAGCAGCCGGATCGCCTCGACGTGGGCGGCCGCTCGTTGGGCGGCCGAGGCGGCCAGCAAGTAGTACGGGACCGCCTCCTCGACGTGGTTTGCGGCGTCGAGATGCTGGGCCACGACGGCGGCATCGGAGTGGCCGCGTTCGATGAGGGCGCGGGCCACCGCGAGATGAGCGCTCCGCCGGTCCTTGAGTAGCTCCTGGGACTCGTACGCCGCGTCCCGGACGAGAGCATGGACGAAACGGTGCGTGACCGGGCCCTCGGGGCGGGGCAGCTCCTCGAGGATCGAGGCTCGGACGAGCGTCGCCAGGCCGGCCGAGACCTCCCGACGAGGCAGGCCCGCGGCCGAACGCAGCACCCTGACGTCGATCTCCCGACCGATCGTCGCCGCCATCTGCGCCAGGCGCCGCTGCTGGCCGAGGGCGTCGAGGCGGGCGGTCAGCAGGTCGCGAACCGTCGCCGGTATGGTCCCGGGCTTCCGCCCGCCGTCGAGACGCCGGCCGACGGACCGCGCCAGCTCCTCGGTGAAGAGGGGGTTCCCGTCGCTGCGGTCGGCGATCAGGTCCCACAGGTTCTCGGGCACCGTGTGCAGATCGGCCAGCTGGCGGATGAGCTCGCGATGGTCGGCGGGTGGGAGCGGCTCCACGTCGACCGTGAGCGAGCACGCACCGCTCCACGGTGGCCGGAACTCTGAGCGGCTCGTCGCCAGGACGAGCAGTCCTTCCCGCGGTTCGCTCGCCACGAGCCGGCTCAGCCACTCGAGCGTCGACTCGTCCGACCACTGGAGGTCTTCGAAGACGAGAAGCGCTCGCTGGCGGTCGGCGGTTGCGAGGACGAGGGCGACGAGCGTCTGGAACGTCAACTCACGCACGAGCGCAGGCTCGAGCTCGAGCGGCTCGTAGGACCCGACGGTCGGGAGGTCCAGGAGGGTCCCGAGCACCGGGACCGCCTGCTCGAGCGGGAGACCGGCGGCCGTGCACCCGCGCTCCAGCCGCTCGAGCCGGGCCGCGTGGTCGTCGCCCGGCTCCATCGCGAGGTGGAGCTCCAGCAGCCGGGCCACCGGGTAGAAGGGGCTCGTCGTGCGGTCGGGGGAGCACATGCCGCGGAACACCGGGCCACCGGCGCCGACCACCTCGTCCACCAGCTGTCCGGCGATCCGGGACTTCCCGATCCCGGGCTCGCCTCGGAGCACCACCGCCCGAGTGCGGCACGGGCCCGACGTGCCCAGCGCGGCCCACTCGGCCCGCAGCAACTGCAGCTCCTCCGCCCGCCCGACGAGGGGGGTCAGCGCTCCGCCGGCAGCCTGGAGGCGGTCCTCGGCACGGGTCGGCCCGAGGACGCGGAACACCTCGAGATCGGCGGGGAGGCCCTTCATCGCCGGCTTCCCGAGAGACGCCACCTCGAAGTAGCCACGGACGATGTCGTGGGTCGTCTCGCTGATCACCACGCTGCCCGCCGGGGCGACGCTCTGGATGCGAGCCGCCTCGTTCGGGGTTGCCCCCACGATGGCGCTGGGGTCCGGCCGGTCGGGCGTCCCCATGTCGGTGATGAGCACCAAACCGGTGTCGATGCCGACCCGCGCCGCCAGCCGGATGCCGTGCTCGGCTCGGATCTTCGCCGCCAGCTCCTCGAGCTCGTCGAGAAGCTCGAGGCCGGCGAGGACGGCCCGGCGAGCGTCGTCCTCCCGTGCGGTCGGGAGGCCGAAGCAGGCCATCACCCCGTCGCCGAGGTAGTTGGCGATCTGACCGCCGTGGCTGGAGATCGCGCGACCGCAGACCTGTTGGTACCGCACCACGACGTCTCGGACGACCTCGGGCTCGTGACGCGTGGACATCTCGGTCGACCCGACCACGTCGACGAACATCACCGTGATCTGCCGACGCTCGGCCACCGGGGGCGACCGTCCGTCGCCTCTCGCCGCCTGCTCGGATCGCCGCCGCCACCGCCGCCCCCAGGCCCGACGGTCGGGTTGGGTCACTGCAGAGGACCGCTGTCCCGGTTGTTCGGGCGGATCGGGTCGGTGACCGGTGCCCCTGTCTCGCGGGCGGTGATGACGCCCTCGTAGATCAAGGTCTGGCGACGCCGGCCCCGCGGGAACGTCACCGTCACGTCGAACTTGTCGACGCCGGTCGTGACCACCGGCGGATCGAAGGTCACCGCCGACGCGTCGAGCTGTGGGTGGGGCCCGAGGCCGATGGCGCGCAGGGGCTGGGCCACCAAGGTGAGCGGGCGCTGCGAGACGGCGGGGAACACGGTCATTTTCGCCGTCCAGGTGTCGCGGTAGGCGGCGAGCTGCTGAACGCCGCCCCACCAGCTCTCGGCCAGGCGAGCGGCACACGACGCCGACAGCGACACCCAGGCGTCGAGGTCCGAGATGGCCTCGCTCGGCGTGTACCTCCCGGAGAGGACACGGCTGGTGCAACCGGCGACGCTGTTCCACGCATGGGCGAAGCCGTCGATGAGCTTGTCGAGCGCCTCGGAGGCCTCGTCCCTCGGGGGAGCACCGGTGGATCCTTGCTCGCTCATGTGGTGCCCGGAGGTTGTGGGTCCCGCAGGCTCTCGAGGCACTTCTTGGACACGTCGGCCGCGCTCTGCCAGAACCACTTGACGTCGTCGAGCCACTCGTCGAGACCGTACTGCTGCGTCTGAGCCAGCTTGCCGTTGCGCTTGGCCCGCTCGGAGACCCGGTTGATGACGTCGTGCCCGCACTCGGTCATGTCGTCCACGAACCTCTCCCACCGGTTCCCGGGGGGAGTCCCGGGCCCGGTGCGCTGGCTGCCTGAGGGGTTGGTCATCGGCGGTCCGCTCCTCGTTACCTGAGACCTCGTGTCACACAGGAGGCGACGATCAAGGCCTGCATGATGCTCCAGACGAGGCACACGAGCCCGCTCGGCTGCTGCGGACGATCCGTGAAGGCGACCTGCTTCAGCGTCGTGAACCGGCGAACGCGCAGGCTCTCGAGGTCCTCGACCAGCAGGTAGCCCTGGTCGACGGTCACCTTGTTGCCGTAGGAGTGCGCCAAGTCGTACGTGCACCCGACCGGGGCGGCATCGTTGTTGAAGTAGACGAATGTCAGGTCGGTCGTCATCAGCGACTCGGTTGTCGGGTCGAACCCGTAGCTGAAGTCCACCACCTCTCGAAGCGTCAGCGCTTCCCCCGTGTCGGGGTCGCCGAGGGCAGCCGGCCGCGGCGGCGACACCGGATCCATCTCCTTGAAGAAGATGCTCTGGATTGGGCATTCGGGCCATTGCCGAGGGTCCACGATGGAGCTGTAGTCGTCGGCTCGATCGGTGGTGTCGAGCGTCGTCTTGACGACGAGCGCGGTGTGACCGTCGACCTCCTGTACGCCCGCCTCGCACATCGGAAGGACCAGGAGCCGCGTCGCGACGATCTGCTCGTGGAACAGTTGGAAGAGGTCTTCGGGGGCATAGAGGTCCTCTGCCGTGCGGCCGAAGGCATCTTGTCCCCGCTCGGCGCGGCCGGCCCGTTCCAAGAGACGGTCGACCGCGGACAACCGCTGCGGTCCGTCGATCTCCTCCGAGACGAGGGAGTCCGCGAGCCGCCCAAGCTGGAACTGCCCTCGCGGCGCCCCGGTGCGCAGGAGCTCGGCGATGAGCTCGAGCTTGGCGGGCGGCGGGAGGTGGACGGGATCCTCGAGCACGTTCACCGCCTGCTCGACGTCGAGCAGGTCGGCTTCCTCGCCGCTGGGCAAGGGGAAGGAGGCGAGGCCGTGGGAGCGGGCGACGAGGCTGAGAACGGCCTGCACCTCTTCTCGGGCCCGGGCCCCGACCTCGTCGATCCCCGCCGTGACCATGCCTTACAACGATATCCGGTCCGCAGCGCCGTCGCTTTTGCCTTTCTGGCACACTCGGTCTCGTGCCGGGGCGGCCTGCCGTTGCCATCCTCGGGGGTGGCATGGCCGGTCTGGCGGCGGCGTGGGAGCTCTCCAAGCCCGCCAACCGCGACGCCGTCGGCAGCATCACGGTGTACCAGCGGGGTTGGCGGCTCGGGGGAAAAGGGGCGAGCGGCCGAGGCGTCAATGGCCGCATAGAAGAGCACGGGCTCCACGTGTGGCTCGGGTACTACGACAACGCGTTCCGCCTGATGCGTGAGTGCTATTCGGAGCTGGACCGACCCCGCACGAACCCTCGCTCACCCATCCTTCGTTGGGAGGACGCCTTCCGCCCGGCCAGCACGATCGGCCTGGGCGAGCAGCGCGACGACCAATGGCTGCAGTGGGTCGCGAGCTTCTCCGAGAGCGGTGATCTCCCGGGCGAGCCCGGTGCCGGGGCCGCTCCGCTCACTGTCGCGGAGCTCGTCCGCCGCGCTCTGCTGCTGCTCCGGGACCTGGGCGTGTCGCTGTTGAAGGAACGGGCGTACGACGCCGGTGAGCCCGCGGTCGTGCTCACGACGAGCCCGGGGCCACCCCGACCTGGGCCGCGCCAGGCCGTTGGGAGACTGTTCCGCGACGCCGAGCTCGGCGCCTTCGTGGCGGCGGTGGAGTTCCTGTCGTTGGCGCAGACCGAGTACCGGGCGCATGTGCCGTCGACGGACGACCCGGCCTCGTCGTTCATCCGGTCGACCCTCGAGGTGGTGCTCGACCGGCTGTGTGCCGACCTGGCCACGCGGATCGGCGAGGACACGGCGGCACGGCGGGCCTGGCAGTTCCTCGACCTGATGCGGGCGACCCTCCGGGGCATCGTCGCCGACGGGCTTCTCACCCGCCCCGAGGGGTTCGCCGCCATCGACGACTACGACTACCGGGAGTGGATCGCCCGTCACGGCGCGGCCGTCCAGACGCTGGACTCACCGTTGGTGCGAGGGGTGTACGACCTGGCGTTCGGCTACCAGGACGGCGACGATGCCAAGCCCCGCTTCGCCGCCGGGACCGGGGTGCTGCTCTCGGCCAAGCTGTTCTTCGACTATCGCGGCGCCATCTTCTGGAAGATGCAGGCCGGCATGGGCGATGTCGTGTTCGCCCCCCTGTACGAGGTGCTCGAGCGGCGGGGGGTCCGGTTCCGGTTCTTCCACCGGGTGGACAGGCTCCGGGTGTCCACCGACGGCACGCGGATCGCCGCCGTCGACGTGGCGGTGCAGGCGAGACTCCGTCCCGGTACGAAACGCTACGAGCCCCTGGTCGACGTGGGCGATCTCCCCAGCTGGCCGGCGGCCCCCCGCTACGAGCTCCTGGACGGAGTGACGGAGAGCCTGCCTCAGGACTTCGAGACGGTGTGGTCGACGGTGCCGGAGCCCGAAGTGGCGACGTTGCGGGCGGGAGAGGACTTCGACACGGCCGTCCTGGCCATCCCCGTCGGCATGCACCGGCACATCTGCTCCGAGCTCATCGAGAACCCGCGCACGCCCCAGTGGCGGCTGATGGCCGACAACCTGGCGACGGTGGCGACCGAGGCGCTGCAGCTCTGGCTGGGAGTCGACGAGGGGGACTTGGGCTGGGCACAGCGGGACGCCACGATCACCGGCTTCGCCGGGGCGTTCCACACCCAGGCGTCGATGTCACATCTCCTCGCCGCCGAGGAGTGGCCCGGGGCCGACCGGCCCAAGGCGATCATCTACCTCTGCCACACGCTCGGCACCTCTCGGACCGCCGACCTTGCGCCCGACACGCCGCAGCGCGAGCTGCAACGCGTCAGGAGCCACGCCGTCGAGTTCCTGCAGTCGGACGCCGCCCACCGGTGGCGCGGCAGCACGCGGGACGGCGACTTCCGCTGGGACATCCTCCACGACCCTGCCGAGGGCCAAGGAGAGGCGCGGCTCGAAAGCCAGTACTTGCGCGCCAACGTCGATCCTTCCGACCGGTACGTGCTCTCGCTCCCGGGCACCGGTCGTTACCGCCTGCGGGCGGACGAGAGCGGCTACTCCAACCTCGTCCTGGCCGGGGACTGGATCGATTCGGGCCTCAACGCCGGGTGCATCGAGGCGGCGGTCATGTCGGGCATCGAGGCGGCCAACGCCGTCCTGGGCCGTCCCCTCCTGGACGGCATAAGCGGGTTCTACCTGACCCACCGCGGGCGCGCCGGGCGCCCGTGGTGACCAGATTGGATCTCCTGCTACGCCACGCGCTCGATCATGAACGGCACGACGCCTTGGAGGAACGTGTAGGCGCGGGACGGCGCACACTGCGAGAACGCCTCGTCGAAGGCGGTGACGGCCGCCCCCGCCAGTGCCGATGCGTAGGCGTCGGCGTACGCGATGCTGCCGTGATCCTCCATCAGGGCGCGGACGCGGAAGGCGTCGTCGGGCGTGCGTTCCGAGGCCGCCCGCCCGAGCAGGGCGACCAGCCCCGCTCGGGCGTCCGCCGGAGCGGATCGGAGGAGGTGTATGAGCGCGAGCGTCCTCTTGCTCTCACGGATGTCGCCGAGGACGTCCTTGCCGTAGCTGCCCCGAGCGCTCACCAGATCCAAGACGTCGTCTCGGATCTGGAAGGCGGCGCCGAGGGCGAACCCGAACCGCCCGATGGCGTCCAGGTCGGCGCCCCCGGTCGAGCCGATGAGCGCTCCCACGCGCAACGGCAGGATCGTCGTGTAGGCGCACGTCTTCTGTAGGACCATGTCGAGGTAGTCGCGTGGGGTGAGGTCCACGACATTGTCCTCGCGCCATCCGAGCTCGACGGCCTGGCCCTCGACGGTGCGCTCCATGGCGAGCTGGAACTCGGCGAGCACGGCGCGGGCCATACGCGAGCCGAGATGGCCGACGTTCTCGAGCAGCGGCCGAAGGGAGAGCACGGCGAGGGCGTCGCCGGTGTTGAGGGCGATGGGGACCCCTCGCTCGACGTGGAGGGCGGCCCGACCCCGGCGCTTCTCGCTGCCGTCCTCGATGTCGTCGTGGATCAGGAAGGCGGCGTGGAGGAGCTCGATGGCGACGGCCGACGCCAGGGCGTCGTCGGCGGCCCCGCCGAAGACCTCGCAGGCGGCGAGGCACAGCGCCGGCCGGAGGGTCTTCGCCGGCCGCATGACGAACTCCCGCGCCGGGTCGTAGAGATGCCGGTCGGGTTGGCGGCCGGAGACGTACCTGGTCACCGCCTCCCGCGCCGCTCGGCTGTACGCCTCGAGCGCCGCCGCGAACGAGGCGCCCGGGTCACTCACCGGTCGCTCGGGCTTCGGGTGCGTCGGCCGGGCGCACCACGACGCGCAAGGGGATGGCGACATCCGGAGAGGCGTCGGAGAGGATCACCCCGTGATGGGCGCCGGACGCCGCCGACGCCGGCACGTCGACCACGACCGCCACCCTGCGGCTCGACCGCCCGGGCAGCGGTCCCGGATCGACGACGAAGCGGACGCGCGAGCCCTCGAGCTCGGCGCCTCGGGCGCTCCACAGGCCGGGGCAGCGCAGGTCGGGGCTAGTCCGCTCGCCGGCCGAGACGTTGTGAAGCCACAGCTCGCCGCACGCGGTGCTGCCGGGATCGGCATCGAGCGAGACCGAGTCCGCACGGGTGTCGGCGGAGCCGTCGGCGGCGAGCCTTCGCAGGATGCGGAAGGAACGGTCGAACAGCTCGACCGAGAGGTCGACCCACCGTTCGATGTCGATGCGGGCGCGGCGCAGCTCCTCGTCCAGATCGGCCCGGGAGCCGTTCGACCCCAGTTCGCCGTAGAGGTCGAGCAAGCGCCTGCTGATGAAGTTGGAGGTCTCGAGACCCCAGCGCCAGGGCTCACTCAGCTCGTCGCCGAATGACGAACGGCTCCCGTCCCGCCGGTCCGGCATCCCTCGCTCCCCCGTCCTCGAGCTCGCAGGCCTGACGACTCGTCGGGCGACGATATTCGGTGGGCGATCACCGGCCCAAGCGGGCGCCGTTGCCGGGCCGGTGCCCGGCCAGTGGGACATGCGCTCGACGAGTGAGTCGACGCCGGCCGTCTCGTCCAGCACGCCGACGGTCTGGGCCCCGCATTGGGGCAGGAAGAGTGGCCGGAACGGCCACCTCTCGCCTACCGGGACGCCGTCAGGCCCCGGCGGAGAGGCTCCGGAGCCGCTCGCTGAGCCCGGCATGGCCCCGTTCGGCGGCGAGGTCGGCGGCGTCCTTGCCGTCTTCGCTCCTGGCCGCCGGGTGGGCGCCGGCGTCGAGCAGCACCTGGACGAGGGCCTCGTCGCCCCCGCCGGCCGCCGCCATCAGGGGCGTGAAACCTCGCTGCTGCCGGGCGTTCGGGTCGGCCCCGGCTTCGAGGAGGAGCGTGACCACGTCGGCGTGGCCGCCGGCGGCGGCCGAGTGCAGAGCCTGGAGGTGCATGGGGTTGGCCGAGACGGCTCCCACGTCCGCTCCCCGGTCGAGCAGCACGCGGACCGCCGCCGGGTGGCCGAAGAACGAGGCGAGCTGGAGGGGGGTGAAGCCGTCGGCGGTGGAGGCGTGGGCGAGCTCGGGCTGGTCGTCGAGGATCACGGCCAGCCGGTCGACCAGCCCCAGGCCGGCGGCGTCGAAGACGTCGACCGTCGCTCCGGCGGCCAGCAGGACCTCGACGACGTCGAGCCGGTTCCGGTAGCGGGCGTAGAGAAGGGCCGACACGCCGGTGGTGTCGACCTGTGGGCGAGCGACGACACCCGCCACGCCCTGCTGGTGCGGAGCGTCCTGGTGAGCCGGCTCCGCCGGTTCCTCGAGGACCGGGGGTTCCTGGAGGTGGAGACGCCGGTGCTCC
>DATAAF010000094.1:0-8603 GCA_036260255.1 Acidimicrobiales bacterium
GCGACGCCGAGCCGCCCGCCGGCCAAGCGGGCGACGGCCAAGCGCGTCGTCCCGAAGCGCCCGGCGGCGAAGCGCGCCGCGGCCAAGCGCCCGGCGGCCCGCCGGACGCGCCGATCGGCCACCGCCGGGCCGGCCACCGCGCCGGCGGCCGGGGAGCCGCAGGCGGCCCGAGGAGTCGCACCGCCGCGGCTGCGCGTCGGTACCGACGGGACGCCGCCAGCGCCATCGGCGGGGCGGCTGGTCTCCCCGACGCCCAGCGGCCCGCGCCCGTCCACCGACGGGGACGACGTCGCCCCCGACGGGCGGGGGCGTGCCCGCCCGCCGGTCAACCGGCTGGCGGCCAGCCGGGTCCTCGCCACCCGTACCGCCGCCGAGCGTTCCAAGGGGGACCGCCGGCCCGGGAACCCCATCCCGCCCGAGGAGCCGCTGCCGCCGCCCCGGCGAAGGCCGCCGTCGGCGCGTGCCGCCCAGATGCGCCCCACCGACGGCGGGCGGGCCGCCATGACCGACGCGCCCGCCTCGGCGCCGCCGGCGCCGCCCCAGCCGCCCGAGCCCCCTCCGCCGCCAGCGGAACCCGCTTCGCCCGCGACCTCGGCGATCCCCCTGCGGGCAGCCATGTCGTCGACGCCCGGTCCGGCACCGCGGCCGCCGGCGCCGGCCTCCGAGCCGGCGTCGCCTCCGCCCGCCGACACCGACTTCGAGATCGACGACCTCCTCGAGCCGCCGCCGCCGACGCCCGCGGGGCGTCCGGTCATCGCCGCCGAGCGAGCGAGCGGTCCCGGTGCCGCCCGCCCGCTCCGCCGGGCCGCCGGCTCGGGTCGGTTGTCGCCGTGGCCGCTCGGCACCAGCTGACGAGCGACCGCTCCTGACCCACCTCCTGGTCACCAACGACTTCCCACCCAAGGTGGGTGGCATCCAGTCGTACCTGTGGGAGCTGTGGCGGCGGCTCCCGCCGAGCCGGGCGATCGTCGTGACCTCCTCGTACCCGGGCGACCGGGCCTTCGACGCCCGCCAACCGATCCGGATCGAGCGCCTTCCCTACCGGGTGCTGCTGCCGGTGCCGCCGGTGGTCCGCCGCGTGCGCCAGCTGGCCGACGAGATCGGGGCGGGCCTGGTCGTCATCGACCCGGCGCTCCCGCTCGGCCTCATCGGACCGGGCCTCGGGCGGCCGTACGGCGTGATCCTCCACGGCGCCGAGGTGTCGGTCCCGGGCCGACTGCCAGCGGTCTCGACGGCGGTGCGACGGGTGATCGACGGCGCCGCCCTTGTCGTCGCGTGCGGCGGCTACGCGGCGTCGGAGGCCCGCCGCATGGGCGGAGCCCAGGTCCCCCTCATCGAGGTCCCGCCCGGTGTCGACCTCGACCGCTTCCGTCCGGCCGGTGCCGAGGAGCGAGCGCGGGCCCGCGCCGAGTTCGGGATCCCCGTCGACGCCCGCTTCGTGCTGGGGGTGAGCCGGCTGGTGCCGCGCAAGGGGTTCGACGTCCTCGTCGCCGCGGCGGCCCTGCTCGCCCCCCGGATCCCCGACCTGGTCGTCGCCATCGCCGGCGTCGGGCGCGACATCAGCCGCTTGCAGCGGCTGGTGGCGGCGTCGGGCGCGCCCGTTCGCCTCCTCGGCCCCGTCGCCCACGAGCAACTGCCGGAGCTGGTGGCGTCCGCCGACGTGTTTGCCGTTCCGTGCCGCAACCGCTGGGGCGGGCTCGAGCAGGAGGGCTTCGGCATCGTGTTCCTCGAGGCGGCTGCCTGCGGGGTCCCCCAGGTGGCGGGGGCGAGCGGAGGGGCGGCGGAGGCGGTGGCCGACGGGGAGACCGGTGTGGTCGTCCGCCGACCCGACGACCCGTTCGAGGTGGCGGAAGCGCTGGCGGCGTTCCTGGCGGACGACGGGCTGCGCTCGCTCGCCGGTCAGGCGGCCCGCCGCCGGGCCGAGGAGCGCTTCGACTACCAGCGCCTGGCCGCCGCCCTCGACCGGGCCCTGGCCGAGGCGGAGTGAGGGCGCAGGGCGGGTCGGCGGCCGGCGCCGACATCGTGCGGGCGGCGTGGTGGGGGACCGGCGTGTTCGCGGTCGCCGCCGTCGCCGCAGTGGTCGTTCGGCCCCTGCGGCCGGTCTCGGTGGTCGTCGACGTCGTCCTCTTCGCCGCCGGCTGCGTGGCCTTCGGCGCCGCCTACGTCCGGGGGTTGGGACGGAGCCGCCGCGAGCGCGTCGCCGTCACCGGCCTCTACCTCCTCGCCGGCAGCGCCCCGGTCGACGTGCGCCGCCGCCTCCTCGGGGCGCTGGCCGCGCAGGTGGTGATCGCCCTCGCCACCGCCATCGCCCGCCCCTACACGAGCCTGGCGGCGGGGACGCTCGTCCCCATGTACGGGTTGGGTCTGTGCGGGCTGTGGGCGGCCCGCCACGGCACCTTCCCTCCCCGCCCCGACCTCGACCCACCCGGCAAGGGCCGCCGGCGGGGCCGGTAGCCTGAGCCGAGGTGAGCCCCTCTCCCGACCCCTTGGCCCCTGCTGCGGCGGTGTTCGAGGGGGTCGGTGTCGCCCTGCTCACGCTGTTCACCGACGACGGCGAGCTCGACGTGGCGGCGACGGCCGAGCACGCCGCCCGGCTGGTGGACCTTGGTGTGCGGGCCGTGGTGGTGGCCGGCACCAGCGGCGAGGCGCCCGCCCTCTCCGCCGACGAGCGGGTGGCGCTGCTCGAAGGGGTGCGGGCGGTGGTGCCCCCGTCGGCGGCGGTGGTGATCGCCGGCACCGGAGGCCCCTCGGCCCGCCAGGCGGTGGCCTACACCCGCGACGCCGTCGCCGCCGGGGCCGACGCGGTCGCCGCCCTCTCGCCGCCGGGCGCGCCGGACCCCCGCCCCTACTACGAGCGGGTGGCCGAGGCGGCGGGAACGACGCCCGTGCTCGCCTACCACTTCCCGGCCGTGTCGCCGCCCGGCATCCCGCTGCCGATGCTGGCCGAACTGCCGGTGAGCGGGTGCAAGGACTCGTCCGGTGACCCCGACCGCCTGCTCGAGACCCTGAGCACCTGGCCGCGGCCGCTGTACGTCGGCACCTCGGCCCTGCTCGCCCTCGCCGGCCCGCTCGGCTGCGCCGGCGCCATCCTCGCCCTCGCCAACGCCGAGCCCGAGCGCTGCGCCGCCGCCTTCGCGGGGGACGCCAAGGCCCAGCTGGCGCTGGCCGAGGCGCACCGCGAGTCGCTCGTGCCGTTCCCCGCCGGCATCAAGCGCCTGACCGCCCGCCGCTTCAACACCTCGACCGTGACCCGGATGGGGTGATCGGGAGCGAGACCATCTTCGTCGGCCCGGCCCCGGCCGACTACGGTGCTCAAGCGGCCATGGTGCAGGTTCCCGACACACCCGAGGAGAAGATGCCGAACGTCGTCATCATCGGCGCCGGCCCGGCGGGCCTCACCGCGGCCTACTACCTGGTCACCCGCTACGGGATCACGTCGACGATCCTCGAGTCCGACTCGGTCGTCGGCGGCATCAGCCGCACGGTGGAGCGCGACGGCTGGCGGTTCGACATCGGCGGACACCGCTTCTTCACCAAGGTGAAGGAGGTCGAGGCCCTGTGGCACGAGATCCTCCCCGACGAGGACTTCATGCTGCGCCCCCGCATGAGCCGCATCTACTACGACGGGAAGTACTACGACTACCCCCTCAAGGCCTCCAACGCCCTCAAGAACCTCGGGCTCGTCGAGGCGTTCCTGTGCGTGATGTCCTACGTGTGGGCGCGGGTCCACCCGCCCAAGGACCAGACGACGCTGGAGGGCTGGATCGTCTCCCGGTTCGGCTGGCGGCTGTACAACCACTTCTTCAAGACCTACAACGAGAAGCTTTGGGGCGTGCCGGTCAACAAGCTGCCCGCCGACTTCGCCGCCCAGCGGATCAAGAACCTCTCGCTGTCCAAGGCGGTCCTGAACGCGGTCCTGCCCAAGCGCAACCAGAAGGACATCACCTCGCTGATCGAGGAGTTCCAGTACCCGAAGCACGGGCCCGGGATGATGTGGGAGCGCTGCCGGGACCTGGTGGAGGCCAGGGGCTGCAAGGTCATCATGAGCACGCGGGTCGTGAACGTGCGCCACGACGGGGGGCGGGCGGTCGCGGTGGTGGCCCGGTCGCGCGACGGGGCGCTGACCGAGTACCCGTGCGACCACGTCGTGTCGTCGATGCCGATCTCGCAGCTGCTCGAGGCCATGGACCCGCCGGCGTCGGAGAGGGCGGTCCGGGCGGCCGGCGACCTTCGCTACCGGGACTTCCTCACCGTGGCCCTGGTCGTGCCCGAGGAGTACAGCTTCCCGGACAACTGGATCTACGTGCACTCCCGCGAGGTGCAGGTGGGCCGCATCCAGAACTTCGGCTCGTGGTCGCCATACATGGTGAAGGAAGGCCGCACGTGCCTCGGCCTCGAGTACTTCGTGTTCGAGGGCGACGAGACGTGGACCAGGCCGGACGCCGAGCTGGTCGACCAGGCCAAGCGGGAGCTGGGCGTCCTGAGCCTGGTCGACCCGGCGAAGGTCGAGGCCGGCTACGTCGTGCGGATGCCCAAGGCGTACCCGTTCTACGACGAGCACTACAAGGCCAACGTGGCCAAGATCGTCGAGTGGCTGGACGAGTGCGCCCCCAACGTCCATCCCGTGGGCCGCAACGGCATGCACCGCTACAACAACCAGGACCACTCGATGTACACGGCGATGCTCACGGCCGAGAACATCGCCACCGGCTCGACCCACGACGTCTGGGCCGTGAACGTCGAGGAGGAGTACCACGAGGAGTCGTCGAGCGACGGCGACGGGGACACCCGGGGGACCCGCGGCACCGGGCGGGACGCGCCGGTCATCGCCCGCCGCCACTACGGCGACGAGCACCCCGTCAACCGGCCGGCCACGACATCCGACGCGTAGCCCTTTCTCGGCGCTCGTCGTAGCATTCGCGGTCGGATGCCCTCCGACTCGTACTCCGGGCGCAGCCCGTTCCCGCCGATCGCCTCGTACGGGTTCCTCTCCGACTGCGAGGTCAACGCCCTGGTGGCACCGAGCGGCAACGTGGAGTGGATGTGCGCGCCGCGGCCCGACAGCCCCAGCGTGTTCGGGACCATGCTCGACCGCTCCGCCGGTGGCTTCCGCATCGGCCCGGCCGACGTCACCGTCCCCGCCGGGCGCCGCTACCTGCCGGGGACGCTGGTGCTGGAGACGACCTGGCAGACGCCGACGGGCTGGCTGATCACGCGCGACGCCCTGTGCATGTCGCCGTGGTACCACGACGCCCACCGCTCGGAGAACTACCGGCGCTCTCCGACCGACTTCGAGGCCGAGCACGTGCTGCTACGCACGGTCCGCTGCGTGAGCGGCACGGTCGAGCTCAACCTGGTCTGCGAGCCGGTGTTCGACTACGGGCGCCACGCCGGCCAGTGGGAGTACAGCGGCGAGGGGTACGGCGACGCCGTCGTGACGTCCGACGGCGCCGGCCTCACCATGCGCCTGGCGACGAACATGCGGCTCGGGTTCGAGGGCCGGGGCGCCCACGCCCGCACCCGGCTCAACGAGGGCGACAACGTCTTCGCCGCCCTGTCGTGGAGCGAGCACGACCCTCCCACCGAGTGGCCCGACGCCTACGACCGCATGTGGCGCACGGGCGAGTTCTGGCGGCAGTGGCTCAACCGGGGCCAGTTCCCCGACCACCCGTGGCGCACCCACCTGCAGCGCAGCGCCCTCACCTTGAAGGGCCTGACCTACGCGCCAACCGGCGCGCTGCTCGCGGCGGCCACCACGTCGCTGCCGGAGACGCCGGGGGGCGAGCGCAACTGGGACTACCGCTACAGCTGGGTCCGGGACTCGACGTTCGCCCTGTGGGGCCTCTACACCCTCGGGTTCGACGCCGAGGCCAACGACTTCTTCTACTTCATCGCCGACGCCTGCGAGGACGACGCCCACCTGCAGGTGATGTACGGCGTCGGCGGCGAGCGGCGCCTCGACGAGAGCATCGTCGACCACCTCTCGGGGTACGAGGGCGCCCGCCCGGTGCGCATCGGCAACGGCGCCTACAACCAGGACCAGCACGACGTGTGGGGGGCGGTGCTCGACTCGGTGTACCTCCACACCAAGTCTCGGGACTACCTCCCCGAACGGGTGTGGCCGCTGCTCAAGGTCCAGGTCGAGAAGGCCATCTCCCGCTGGCGCCTGCCCGACCGCGGCATCTGGGAGGTGCGGGGCGAGCCCCGCCACTTCACGTCCTCGAAGCTCATGTGCTGGGTGGCGGTCGACCGGGGCTCGCGCCTGGCCCGGCTGCACGACGAGGACGGCCTCGCCGACAAGTGGGCGGACGTCGCCGCCGAGATCCACGCCGACATCTGCGAGCACGGCGTCGACAAGCGCGGGGTGTTCGTCCAGCACTACGAGACCACCGCCCTCGATGCCTCCCTGCTGCTCATGCCCCTGGTCCGCTTCCTGCCCGCCGACGACGAGCGGGTGCGGGCCACCGTGCTGGCCATCGCCGACGAGCTCACCTCCGACGGGCTGGTGCTGCGCTACCGGGTGGAGGAGACCGACGACGGGCTCTCGGGGGAGGAGGGCACCTTCGCCATCTGCTCGTTCTGGCTGGTGTCGGCGCTGTCGGAGATCGGCGAGCACGAACGGGCGCGGGGGCTGTGCGAGCGCATGCTGTCCTACGCCAGCCCGCTCGAGCTGTACGCCGAGGAGCTCGACCCCCAAACCGGGCGCCACCTGGGCAACTTCCCGCAGGCGTTCACCCACCTGGCCCTGATCAACGCCGTCGTCCACGTGATCCAGGCCGACACTCGCCGGGACACCCGCCGCTTCGCCCCGCCCCGGCCGCTGGCCTAGCGCGACCGGGCATGAC
Organism: Acidimicrobiales bacterium; assembly: GCA_036260255.1. Classification (GTDB taxonomy): domain Bacteria; phylum Actinomycetota; class Acidimicrobiia; order Acidimicrobiales; family AC-14; genus DASZJY01. The sequence continues at coordinate 6,846 of DATAAF010000094.1, forward strand.
CGTCCTCGGGGTCGACCTGGGCGGCACCAAGTGCCTGGGCGTCGCCCTCGAGGGCGGGGAGATCGTCGAGGAGGTGCGGCTCCCGACGCCCGCCGGCGGCGACGCCCTCTTGGGGGTGCTGTCCACCGTCGTCGACCGCCTGCGGGGGCCCTCGACGCCCGAGGCGGTCGGCGTCGGCGCGCCCGGGCTGGTGGACCACGACGGCGTGCTCCACTTCGCCCCTAACCTGACCCTCGAGGGCGAGCTGAACCTGCGCTCGGCGCTGGCCGAGCGCCTCGGCGTCCGGGTCCAGGTGGACAACGACGCCACATGCGCGGCCTGGGGGGAGCGGGCCCACGGCGCCGCCAGGGGCTACGACGATGTCGTCCTCGTCACCCTGGGCACGGGCATCGGCGGGGGCATCGTCGCCGGCGGGCGGATCGTGCGGGGGGCCAACGGCTTCGCCGGCGAGATGGGCCACATGGTCGTGGACCCCCAGGGGCCGCGGTGCCCGTGCGGCCAACGGGGGTGCTGGGAGCGGTTCGCCTCCGGCAGCGGCCTGAGGCGGCTGGGCCGGGAGGCGGCCCGGACCGGGGAGGCGCCGAGGCTGCTCGACCTGGCCGGGGGAGACCCCGAGCAGGTCCGGGGCGAGCACGTCAGCGTGGCGGTGGGCGAAGGCGACAAGGGGGCCGCCGAGGTGGTCGCTCGCTTCGCCTGGTGGGTGGCCCTCGGCCTGGTCAACCTGACCAACATCTTCGACCCCGACGCCTTCGTGGTGGGCGGCGGCGTCATCGGCTTGGGCGACGCGCTGTTCACGCCGGCACGCGCCGCCTTCGCCGACCTGCTGCAGGGGAAGGGGCGCCGGCCGCCGGTGGCAGTGCTCCCGGCCGCCCTGGGCGAGCGGGCGGGCGCCATCGGGGCCGCCTACCTGGCCGCCGAGGCGGCCGGGCGATGACGGCGTCGGGCGTACGCGTCGGCATCACCCTCCCTCAGTTCCGCGAGGATCCCGAGCCCGCCCTGTCGGTCGCCCGTCAGGCCGAGGACGCCGGGCTGGACGGGGTCTTCGTCTTCGACCACATGTGGCCGCTGGGCGAGCCCCACCGTCCTGCCCTGCACTCGCTCGCCCTCCTGGGTGCGCTGGCGGCGGAGACGTCGCGGCTGACCATCGGTCCTCTCGTCGCGCGCGTGGGACTCCTGCCCGACGCCGTCCTCGTGCACGCGTTGGCCAGCTTGGACCGGATGGTCGCCCCTCGCCTGCTGGTCACCCTGGGCACCGGCGACAGCGCCAACCGGGACGAGAACGAGGCCTACGGCGTGCCGTTCGCGCCGGTCGCCGAGCGGGTGGCCAGCCTCGTGGCCTGCTGCCGGTCGCTGCGGGACCTGGGGGTGCCGACGTGGGTGGGGGGGCGGTCGGCCGCCGTGCGGCGGGCGGCCGCCGCCGCCGACGGGTGGAACTCGTGGGGGACGGACGCGGCGACGTTCGCCGGTCTGGTGGCCTCGCTGGCGGGAGTGCCGGCGGCCAGCTGGGGCGGCCGGGTGCTCGTCGGCGCGTCCGCCGAGGAGGCGGCCGACAAGCTGGCCCGCCACGGCCCCCGTCCGGGGCTGGTGCACGGCACCGTCGCCGACCTGGCCGGCCACATCTCGGCGTTGGCCGGCGCCGGCGCCAGCTGGGTGGTCTGCGCCCCCCCGGACGTGGGGACCGACCCGAACGCCGTCGAGTACGTCGCCGAGGCGGCGGCAGGGGCCCGGTAGTGCCGCTCCCCGAAAGGGGAGCGGCAC
>DATAAF010000095.1:0-6363 GCA_036260255.1 Acidimicrobiales bacterium
GCCGAGTGCAGAGCCTGGAGGTGCATGGGGTTGGCCGAGACGGCTCCCACGTCCGCTCCCCGGTCGAGCAGCACGCGGACCGCCGCCGGGTGGCCGAAGAACGAGGCGAGCTGGAGGGGGGTGAAGCCGTCGGCGGCGGAGGCGTGGGCGAGCTCGGGCTGGTCGACCGGTTGGCCGTGATCCTCGACGACGTCGAGCCGGTTCCGGTAGCGGGTGTAGAGAAGGGCCGACACGCCGGTGGTGTCGCGGGCGCTCGCGAGCGCGGGGTCGTTCAGCACGAGGTCCCGGACGTCCTCGACCTGGCCCGCGTCGATGGCGGAGAACAGCGCTTCGGGCATACCACCTGAGTGACTAGGTCGGTAGGTAGGCTACCTATCTTATGGCCGGTCCCCCCGACCAGGCAAGGGTCGAGGCGGTCGCCGATCGCCTGCACTCGGCCGCCGTCCACCTCCTCCGGCGGGTCCGCCGGGAGGACGAGGGGAGCGGTCTGAGCCCGGCGCGCCTCTCGGCCCTGTCGGTGCTGGTCTTCGCCGGTCCCTCGACGGTCGGGCAGCTGGCCGCCGCCGAGCAGGTGCGATCGCCGACGATGACCAGGTTGGTCCAGGAGCTCGAGGGGGACGGCCTCGTGCGCCGGACGGCGTCCCCGGCCGACGGCCGGGTCGTGGAGGTGCGGGCGACGCCCAAGGGCCGCCGCGTCCTGCTGGCTGCCCGCCGCCGTCGTGTCGCCGCGTTGGGCGCGCTGCTGGCCGACCTGCGACAGGAGGAGCTGACGGCGCTGGGCGACGCCGTCTCGATCCTGGAGCGCCTGCTCGGCGGTCACCCAGCGCGAGGTTCTTGACCGAACTGACGTTCGGAACTACGCTCGTGAAAGTACACCGACGTCATCGTCACACCCCCTCCGTAGGGTGAGGACCGTCAGAGCAGTGGCCGCCCAGCGGCCGGCACGGAAGGGATCCAGCGGTGGAACGAGACAAGGCCCTCGAGATGGCGGTGAGCCAGATCGAGAAGCAGTTCGGCAAGGGATCGGTCATGCGGATGGGGGAGGCGGGCCACATGGACGTGGAGGCCGTCTCCACCGGTGCCCTCGCCCTCGACCTCGCCCTCGGGATCGGCGGTCTCCCGCGCGGCCGCATCGTGGAGGTCTTCGGCCCGGAGTCGTCGGGGAAGTCCACTCTGGCCATGCACGTGGTGGCCGAGGCCCAGCGCAACGGCGGCATCTGCGCCTACATCGACGCCGAGCACGCCCTCGACCCCGTCTACGCCAAGGCCATCGGGGTCAACGTCGACGAGCTCCTGATCTCCCAGCCCGACACCGGCGAGCAGGCCCTCGAGATCGCCGACATGCTCGTGCGCTCGGGCGCCCTCGACGTCGTCGTCATCGACTCGGTCGCCGCCCTCACCCCCCGGGCCGAGATCGAGGGCGAGATGGGCGACAGCCACGTGGGCCTGCAGGCCCGTCTCATGTCCCAGGCCCTGCGCAAGCTGGCCGGCACCCTCAACAAGACCCACACCATCGCCGTCTTCATCAACCAGCTGCGGGAGAAGATCGGGGTCATGTACGGGTCGCCTGAGACCACCCCCGGCGGGCGGGCGCTCAAGTTCTACTCGTCGGTCCGCCTCGACATCCGCCGCATCGAGTCGATAAAGGACGGCGTCGAGGTGGTCGGCAACCGCACGCGCGTCAAGGTCGTGAAGAACAAGTGCCTGGCCGCCGGCACCACCGTCTTCGACCCCACCACCGGCGTCACCCACCGCATCGAGGACATGGTCGAGGGCGGCGAGGGCTCGTCGGTCGTGGCCGTCGACAAGCTCGGCAAGCTCCACACCCGCCCGGTCACCGCCCGGTTCGACCAGGGCGAGCGGGAGGTCGTCGGCCTCCACTTCCCGGACGGCACCGCCCTGTGGGCCACGCCCGACCATCGGGTGCTCACCGACCGCGGGTGGCGGGAGGCGGGTGAGCTCCGACCGGGTGACAGCGTGGCCCGTCCCCGGCGCGTCGGGGGGTTCGGCGACGACGAGCCGGTGCCGCCCGATCACGCCCGCCTGCTCGGCTACCTCATCGGCGACGGCTATGTCGGCGGGAAGACGCCGTGCTTCTTCATCAACGCCGAGGAGACACTCCAGCAGGACGCCGCCGCCATCGCCTCGACCCTGGGCTGCGATGCCCATCCCGACGGCATCGAGACCAGCTTCTCCCACCCCAACGGCGAGAAGAACGGGGTCCTTGCCCTCGCCCGATGGGCCGGCATCTGGGGCCACCTGGCACGCCAGAAGCGGATCCCGGCCCCGTTCTTCGCTCCCGACGTGTCCGCCGACGTCGTCGCCAACCTGCTCTTCGGGCTCTGGGAGTCCGACGGCTGGGTGAGCCGCGAGCAGGCCGGCGGCATCAGCTGCGGGTTCTGCATGACCTCCGAGCAGCTCGCCCGGCAGGTCCACTGGCTCCTCCTGCGCTGGGGAATCGGCAGCTCGCTCCAGGTCCGCGCCCCCCGGTCCCAGCGGCCCAGCCTGGTCAAGGGGCGCCGGGTCCAGGGCAAGCTCCCGTGCTGGGTGGTTCGGGTGGTCGGCATCGACAACGTCCGCCGGTTCGCCGACGCCCTGCCCACGTGGGGCCCGCGGGGCCAGGTCCTGGTGGCCGAGCTCGGACGTCCCGAGCTGCGGAGCCACCGAGGGTCGCAGCGCGGGTACCTGCCCGCCACCCAGACCGAGCCGGTGCTGGCGTACCTGCGGGGGGCGGGGGTCACGCCCGCGCTGGCCGCCCGGTCGATCGGGGAGGGCTCCGGTGACCCTGTCGGCGGGCTCAAGCAGGTGCTCGGGAGCCGCCGCATCCGTCGCGACCGCCTCGAGAAGCTGGCCGAGGCGGTCGACAGCGAGTTCCTCTACCAGGCGCTCGACGAAGACGTCTGGTACGACCGGGTCAAGGCGGTCAGCCCGCCCGAGTGGCGGCGGGTGTACGACCTCGAGGTCGACGAGCTGCACACGTTCGTGGCCAACGACATCGTCGTCCACAACTGCAGCGCCCCTTTCCGCCAAGCGGAGTTCGACATCATGTACGGCAAGGGGATCAGCCGGGAGGGGTCGCTGCTCGACGTGGGCGTCGACCTCGGCCTGGTGAAGAAGTCGGGGGCTTGGTACACCTACGAGGGCGAGCAGCTCGGCCAGGGCCGGGAGAACGCCAAGGCGTTCCTCACCGAGAACCCCGAGATCATGGTCGAGGTGTCCGAGCGCATCCGCCAGGCCGTCGGCATCGGCGACAAGGCCGACGCCGGCGAGCGGGTCGGCGACCCCGACGACCAGCCCATCACCCTCGACTGACTGACCGCCGCGCGTGGGGCGGGCCGCCCGACCGCGGCCCGCTCCGACCGGGGTTCGGATCGCCCCTCCGCGGGGTATGGCTCGCGCGCCCGCAGCGATCCCCCAGCCCGCCGAGGAGGTCGTCATGGCCCAGACCACCACGCCGCTCACCGGCACCTCCCCCGCGCCCACCGGCGACCTGGTCACGCCCCAGGGAAAGACAACCATCGCCGACTCCGTCGTCGCCAAGATCGCCGGGATGGCGGCCCGAGAGGTCGCCGGCGTCCACCAGATGGGGACGGGGGCGGCCCGGGCCTTCGGCGCCCTCAAGGAGAAGCTGCCGGTCGGGTCGAGCGAGCCCAGCGTCACCCAGGGCGTTGCCGTGGAGGTCGGGGAGCGCCAGGCCGCCGTCGACCTCGACCTGGTCTGCGAGTACGGCGTCTCGATCGTCGACGTGGCCCAGGCCGTGCGCCGGAACGTCATCCAGCGGCTCGAGAGCATGACCGGGCTGGAGGTCACCGAGGTCAACGTCACCGTCGACGACATCTGGATGGGAGAAGACGAGCAGGAGCGCCCCTGACCCGTCGGCGCCCGGCTCGCCGGTGACCGCGGCCGGCGTCGACGTCGACGCCGTGGCCGAGGCCGTCACCACCCTGTCGGTCGTGAGCGGCCTCTCCTCGGGCCGGGTGCCCGAGGTGGCGACCTACCTGCCCAACCGCCGGGTCGCCGGGGTCCGTGTCACCGACACCGAGGTGGAGCTCCATGTGAAGGCCCGGTGGGGCCGGGCGCTGCCGGAGGTCGCCCAGCTCGTGCGCGCCGCAGTGGCGCCGCTGGCCGGCGGCCGGGCGGTGAACGTGCACGTCGACGACGTCGAGCTGCCCGAAGACACGAGGGAGGAACCGTGACCCGAACCCAGATCGTCTGCCTGTTCGCCGGCCTGCTGCTCGGGCTGGCCTTCGCCGCCGGAGGCCTCGGCGGGCTGGTCATGTCCGCCCTGCTCGGCGCCGCCGGCATCGTGGCGGCCAAGGTCCTCGAGGGCGAGCTCGACCTCACCCAGCTGCTGCCTGAGGACCGCCGGCCGTCGCGGTGACCGACCTCCACACCGCTCCCACCGTCGACCTGGGCGACCCCTCGGCGCCGGCCGACCCGACCGTGCCCGGCGGGCTCCCCGACCCGGCCGACCGCGGGCTCCTCGACATCGCCCCGGCGGTGGCGGAGAAGATCGCCCGCCGGGTCGCCGGCGAGGTCGAGGGAGCCGTCGGCCCCGTGCGGGCCGACGCCGACATGGGACCGGGCCGCGCCACCCTCCGGCTCGAGCTCGGCGTCGAGTACCCCCGACCGGTGGGTGAGGTGGCCGCCGAGGTGCAGCGACGGGTCGCCAGCCGCATCGGGGAGCTCACCGGCCTCAGCGTCGAGGCGGTGACCGTGACCGTCACCCAGCTCCCGGCGCCCGCCCCCCGGCGGGGCCGGCGGGTGGTCTAGGCGTGCGCGTCACCAACCGCCTGCTGGCCGGCCTCCTGGCGCTCGCCCTGCTGGCCGGGGGCCTCCTCGCCGCCGCCGAGATCGTCTACGGCAGCGCCCGGGGCCGGCCCCTCGTCGTGCCCTGGGACGACTGGTTCGACGGCGCCCGCGACCACGCCTGGAGCAGCCGCGACGCCCGGGTGCTCCTTGTCGTGCTCCTCGCCGTAGGCGTCGCCCTCCTCGCCCTGCAGGTGCTCCGCCGGGGGCCGCAGTCCCTGCCCGTCGCCGCCGACGAAAGCCGAGCCCTGACCGTCGAGGCCAACACCCACAGCCTCGAGCGGGCGCTCGGCCGGGCGGTGACCGCCGTCGACGGCGTCGCCAAGGCCCGGGTCTCTTTGTCGCGGGCCCGGGCGCGCGTCGAGGTGCGGACCTCGCGCCGCGAGATCGGTGGCCTCGAGCTGGCCGTCCGCCAGGCGGTCGACGCCCGGCTGGCCACCGCCGGCGTCCGCCCCCCCGACCAGGTCCATGTGCGGGTGCGGCGGACCAAGGAGGCCCAACAGGCGGTGAAGTCGGCATCGGTGCCGCCCGCCGGGGTGACGCCGTCGCCATGACCCGCTCCACCCGCCCCGACCGCCTCGACCGGCTGGTCCTCACCGCGCTCGGCCTCCTGCTCGCCGGCGCCGGCGCCTACGGCCTGGCGAGGGGCGGCGGGATGGTCGGCGACCGGGCTGCCGACGACCCCCTCCTCCTGCCGTCGATGCGCCGGTTCGTGGCCGACAACCAGCTGCTCTTCTGGCTGGTCGGGGCGGCGGTCGCCCTCCTCGTCGCCTGGCTGGGCTACCGGTGGCTGCGGGCCCAGTTCCCCGCCTCCAAGGCCGTTCGCCAGGTCCACTTCGACGCCGCCGCCGGCGCCGTCCGCCTCGACGCGCGGGCCGCCGCCCGGGCCCTCGAAACCGACCTGCAGGCCCATCCCGACGTGCGGTCGGCGAAGGCGCGCCTTCTCCGGGGCCGGCCCCGCCCCGACGTCGAGCTGCGGGTCGGAGTCGCCGACGACGTCGACGTTCCCGCCCTTGCCCGGTGGATCGAGGACGAGGCCCTGGGGCGGTTCGGCCGGGCTCTCGAGGTCAGCGACGTCACCTCCCGGGTGGAGGTCCGCTTCACCGGCCCGGCGGGCCGGTCGCTGCGCTGATCGGCAAGACCGTCACCGAAGGCAGGAATCCGGCCCCGCCCCGTCGAAGTCTGAGAGGCGCTCGTCGTCGGTCTCGGGGGGATGTCGTGGTCGAGGTCCTGAAGGTCTCCAGCCGGTCCAACCCGAACTCCGTCGCCGGAGCCCTGGCCGGCGTGCTGCGCCAGGCGGGCGCCGTCGAGGTCCAGGTCGTGGGTGCGGGCGCGCTCAACCAGGCGGTCAAGGCCATCGCCATCGCCCGAGGCTTCGTCGCCCCGTCGAACATCGACCTGGTGTGCATCCCCACCTTCGCCGACATCGAGATCGACGGAGAGGGGCGTACCGCCATCCGCTTGGCCGTGGAGGACCGCGCCGGCCGCCGGCCGGCCGAGAACGGCACCGGGGCGGCTCACTCGGCCGCCGCCTTCGACCCCTCGCCGCCCGGC
>DATAAF010000096.1:0-59082 GCA_036260255.1 Acidimicrobiales bacterium
TGGGCGGTGTCGGCCGCGGTGACCTCGACGCCGTCGACGGTGTGGATCCCCATGGCGAACACCGGGAGCGCCACGGTGCCGTCCAGCTCGTAGTGGAACCGGAGGCTCACCGCGTCGCCGGTGAACGCCTCACGGGTCGGCTCGCCTCTCTGGTCGAGGAGGTCGATGTGGGCGATGACGTTCCCACCGCGTCCATCGCCGTGCCCGGCCACAGAGGGCGCGCGCCCGGCCCCGTCGGCACGCGCCTCGTCGACCACGTGCAGGTACTGGTCGACGACCTCGTCCACGTCGCCCACTGCCCGCAGGCGCCCAGCCTCCAGCCAGGCGGCGGCGTCGCACAGCTCCCGGATCGATTCCAAGGCGTGGGAGACCAGCACCACCGTCTTCCCCTGCGCCCGGAGCTCGGTGAACTTCTCCCGGCAGCGGCGCTGGAAGTTCTCGTCGCCCACGGCGAGCACCTCGTCGACCAACAGGACGTCGGGATTGACGTTGATGGCCACCGAGAACCCGAGCCGCAGGTACATGCCCGACGAATAGTTCTTCACGGGCGTGTCGATGAACCGGTCGAGGCCGGCGAACTGCACGATGTCGTCGAACTTGCGGTCGAGCTCCTTCCTCGACAGACCGAGGATCGACCCGTTCAGGTAGATGTTCTCCCGGCCGGAGAGCTCGTGGTGGAACCCGGCTCCGAGCTCGAGGAGCGCCGACACCTTGCCCTCGGTGGAGATGCGTCCCGAATCGGGGCGCAGGATCCGCGCCATGCACTTGAGCAGCGTGCTCTTGCCCGAGCCGTTCTCGCCGATGAGGCCCATGGCCGTCCCCTTGGGCACCGCCAGGGATACGTCGCGGAGGGCCCAGAACTCCTCGTAGCTGGCCCGCCCCCGGCGGAGCAGGGTCGACTTCAGCGACTGGTTCCGCTCGTGGTACAGACGGAACCGCTTGGTGACGCCTTCGACGATGATGGCGTTCTCGGTCGTCTCGTCACTCCCGGGGGCGAAAGCGCTCACTGGCCTCCTGGCCCGACGACAACCACACGTTCCTCGCCTTCCCGGTCACCTTGCGGGCCAGCTGCACCGCCGTCTCGACCTTGCCCGCCCGGCGGCCGCGAAGCCGGGGTGTGGTCATCCAGGCGAAGGCCGCCTCCACCTCGACCCGGTAGGCGGCCAGCGCCAGGTCCGGGTCACAGCGGTACACGACCTCGGGCGCCGCCCGCGAGGCCAGCAGCACGTTCTCGGCGAGCAGGACGCCGTTGCGGAACTGGAGCTGGCCGAACCCCGCGGGCACCTCCACGTCGACCACGCGGGGGGCCGAACGCCCGTGCACGCTGAACGACAACCGCAGCCGGTCGAGGCGCAGCACGCCCGGCTCGTCGGAGAAGCGGAGGAGGACGCCCCGAACGGAGGCGGCGGCGACTTCGGCGCGGACGAAGCACAGCCCGTTGACGTTGGGGCCGGCCGGCTTGCGCACCGCCTCGTCGAACCCGCCGCCGGCGTCGACGAAGACGCGGACCGTGCAGGGCTGGGTGGCCTCGAACGCCTCCACCGGGAGGGTGCGGTCGAAGACCGCCCCGGTGGCCAGCGCCAGCTGGGGGTTGTGCATGGCGGCCATGCCGAACGGCCAGTAGATCCGCTGCATCGGCAGCTCGAGCAGTTGCCGGGGGGTCAGGTACTGCATGGTCGCGGCCATGCTGTCCTGCACGACGGTGGCGGCCCCCGCCGAGCCGAAGTTCTGGTCGTGCACCCAGTCGCCGAACAACGCCACCTCCTCGGTGGTGGGCGACACGACGAAGCGGGTGACCATGCGGGCCAGCTGGGCCCGGGCCCGCGCGCCCAGCCGGCGGGCCGCCGGGGGCAGACTCGGCCGGTAGCGGCCCCACTCCCGCTGGAAGGCCAGGATCCCCCGCTGCACCGCCGCCCGCTGCAGCATCTGGGCCGAGCTCTGGGAGGTCGGGTGGAGCAGCGGCTCGGCGTCGTCGGTGAAGTCGACGAGGGTGCCCTCGTCGTGCATGCAGACCTGCTCGAGGATCTCCGGGCTGCGAGTTATCCACGAGGCGTGGTCGGGGATGCCGGCCCGGGCGAGGAAGCCGTCGGACTCCACGCCGTCGAGCGTGCGCTCGAGGGCGCCCTCGTTGGTGAGCAGATACAGCCCGAGGGTCGACAGCGACGACCCGGCGCCGGCCAACGCGGCGTCGAGCTTGACCTGGATGGTGCAGCCCCACCCCAGGTCGACCACGACGGCCCGCGCCGCATCGGGCCCGACCGTCTTGAGCACGTAGTCGACCAGCCGACCCCGCAGCGCGGCGGCGCCGGCGAGGATCGACGCCCGCACGTGGGGCTGCTCGGCCATCCGCCGCAGGGTGCGGGTGGCCAGCTCGGGGTCGTCGAGGCGGCTGTCGGCGTCGGCCTGCAGCTCCGGCAGCTGGCCGAGCGACACACCGAGCGTCTCGCACAGCTGGGCGACGGTGGGGCGCACCTCTCGATCGAGGAACGTCTCGAGCTCGGGCAGGCTGGCCTCGAAGATGGCGGCACGGGAGCACACCTGGCGCGAGAGCCAGAGCGTCTCCGCCCGCACCGGCGAGCGCAGGTAGCCCCGGGCGCCGTTCAGCAGCCGGGAGAGGAACTCGCCCTCCCGCATGAGGCACCAGACGACCTCGACGCCCTCCTCCTGGGCCCGCTCGTGCACCCACTCGGCGAAGCCGGTGAACACCGGCCCGAGCACGGTCGCCCCGAAGCGCCAGTAGGGGTTCAACGGCGTCTGGGCCCCCTCGAGCTGGCTCACCGCCTTGGCCCGCAGGGCGGTCAGGCCCCAGTCGCCGTGCACGGGGTCGAGGGTGGGCTTCTCCCGCTGGCGGTGGTCGGTACGAAGGAGGCCCTCGCCCTCGAGCACGGCGCCCAGCGACCCCGGCTGCTTGTCGAAGTGCACCGTGCGGATGCCCTCACGGCGGGCGCACTCCAGGTCGGCGTCGGCGTTGTCGCCGATGTGCAGGACCTCGCTCGGGTCCACGCCGAGCTGTTCCAGCACCACGCCGTAGAGGCCGGAGCCCTTGCCGACGCCGTACTGGCTGGACGTGAAGACCTCGTCGAACCGCAGGTCGTCGAACGGCTCGCGGTCGAGGAGGTGGCGGATCTCGGCGCCCGAGAGGTACGTGTCCGACACGAGGACGAGGCGGACGCCCAGCTTGGCCTGGGCGGTGTGGGCCAGTCGCAACACCTCGAGGTCGGGGAAGGTGATCGTCTTCTCGAAGGCGACCTCACGCTCGGGCAGCGTGGCCGGCGGCACCGAGAAGAGATGGGCCGGCACCTCCCGGTAGATCGCCTCGAGCCGGACCTCGGGGACCCCCGAGACCTTCCGGCGAGCCCGGATCTCGGCCCGCTCCCGCAGCCGGGCGAACAGCTCAGCCGGGGTGTGCCCCCGTAGCTCGCCGCGCTCGAGCAGGTGGCGGCCGAACAGCACGAAGGCGTCGACCGGCTCGGGCACGATCCGCCAGATCAGCGTGTCGAAGACGTCGAGGGAGAGAACGCTCACCGAGCCCTGGGCGAGCAGCTGCTCGGCTTCCAGCAGGCGGGCGTCGTTGCACGCCTCCCCGGGCGCCTCGACCTCGTCGATAGCCACTCGTGCCAAGCTAACCCAGCAAGGTGTTGGCGACGGCGACGGGGCAGGTGGCAGAATCGACCCACCCGTGAGCGGTCTGCTGCTCTACTCCCTCGCCGAGTTCCGCGAGCTCATCCTGCAGTGCCTCGACATCGTCGGCGCCCGCTCGGTGGTCGAGATCGGCGGGGAGGGCGGGACGTTCACCTCCGAGCTCCTCTCGTGGGCGGAGGGCCGCGACGCCACCGTCCGCTGCATCGACCCCGTTCCGTCCGACGCGCTGGTGCAGATGATCGAGGCCTCGCCCGCCGGTGAGCTCCTGCGCGCCCGCAGCGCCGACGTCCTCGAGGAGCTGGAGACGGCCGACGTGTACCTCGTGGACGGCGACCACAACTACCACACACTCTCGGTGGAGCTGCAGGCCATAGACGCCCGGCGAGGGGACCGCCACCCCCTGCTCTTCCTCCACGACGTGGGCTGGCCCGCCGGCCGCCGGGACATGTACTACGACCCCCAGAGCCTGCCGCCGGAGGCGGTGCATCCGTACCAGTACGAGCGAGGCGTGACGGTCGGGTGCCCCGGCCTGGTCGAGCACGGCTTCTCCGGCGACGGAGAGTTCGCCTGGGCCCGCGAGGAGGGGGGCCCGGCCAACGGCGTCCTCACCGCGGTCGAGGACTTCCTCGCCGACCGCACCGACCTCCGCTTCCAGACCGTCCCGTGCATCTTCGGGCTCGGTGTCCTCTACGCCGAGGCCGCCCCCTACGCCGACGAGGTGGCGGCCGCCCTGGCACCCTACGCGGACAACCCGCTGCTGGCCCGGATGGAGGAGAACCGCCTGGCCCTGTACCTGCGGGTGCTGGAGCAACAGCACGAGGCCGTCTCCCTGCACCGACACGTCGAGGACCTGACCCTGCGGGTGCGAGACGTGGAGGTCGAGAACCGGGCGTTGTGGGCGAGGGTCGCCGACCTGGACGAGCAGCTCGCCCGCGTCTCGCAGCGCTACGACGCGCTGGCGCGGGAGGTGGAGACGACGGTCGCGGCCCGCTCCTTCGCGGTGGCCGAGGGGCTCTCCCGGCTCCACCACCGCATCGGCCACACCCACGGCGTGTCCCGCCAGCGGCTGCGCGCCCTGCTCAGTCAGGACGGCGCTCCCTCGCCCGAGGCGACCACCCCGCGACCTCCCCGGTGAGGGGGCGGCGGGGGCGGCGGCCGGGCGTCGTCTCGGTCGTCGTCGTCAACTACCGCGGGGCATCGGACACCATTGCCTGCCTGCGGGCCTTCGAGGACGTCGAGTGGCCGTCCGAGCGGCTCGAGCTGATCGTGGTGGACAACGCCTCCGGCGACGGCAGCGCCGGCCGCATCACCGACGCCGTCCCCGAGGCGACGGTCGTCGAGGCGCCGCGGAACCTGGGCTTCGCCGGGGGGTGCAACCTCGGCGCGTCCAGGGCGTCGGGCGAGTACGTCGCCTTCCTCAACAACGACGCCCGCCCCGACCGGCGATGGGTCGCCGAGGCGGTGGCCGCCTTCGAACAGAGCCTCTCGGTGACCTCCGTGGCCAGCAAGGTCCTCGACTGGGAGGGGCGCACGGTCGACTACGTGGACGGCGGCCTGACCTGGTTCGGGATGGGCTACAAGCGGGAGGTCGGCCGGCCCGACCATCCCGCCTACGACGAGCCCCGCGACGTGCTGTTCGCCACCGGCGCGGCGATGTTCGTGCGGGCCGACGTCTGGGACGAAGTGGGCGGCTTCGACGACCGCTACTTCATGTTCTACGAGGACGTCGACCTGGGCTGGCGTCTGAACCTCCTCGGCCACCGGGTGCGCTACGTCCCCGGATCGGTCGCCTACCACCGCCACCACGCGTCGATGAGGGGCTACGGCAGCTGGCACGAGCACTACCTGCTCGAGCGCAACGCCCTGTTCACGATCTACAAGAACTACGGCGACCCCGCTCTCGCTCGCACCCTCCCCGGCGCCCTGGCCCTGTCCGTGCGCCGGGGCGTGACCCGAGGGGGCGACGACCCTGGCGCCCTCGATCTCGCCCGGGGGGCGGGCGGCGAGCCGTCCGAACGGGCGGAGGTGTCGCGGGAGACGCTGGCGACGGCGTACGCGGTGGACGCCTTCGTCGACCACCTGCCCGGACTGGCCGAGGACCGCCGTCGCATCCAGGCCACCCGCCGCCGGGGCGACGCCGAGCTGCTGCCTCTGTTCCGGGACCCGCTGGAGCCCGCCTTCGCCGACGAGCGGTTCCTGTCGGGCTACCGGGCGGTGGTGGCCGCCCTCGGCATCGACGAAGTCTTCGGCGGGCGGCGGCGGGTCCTCGTCGCCACCGAGGAGCCGCTGACCGCCCGCATGGCCGGCACCGCCATCCGCGCCTGGGCGGTGGCCGACGTGCTGTCGGCGGAGCACGAGGTGCAGCTGGCGACGCTCCGAGAGTGCACCGTCGACCACCCCGGGTTCGGCTGCCGGTCGGTGGACCAGGAGCAGTTGCGGTCCCTCGAGCAGTGGGCCGACGTGGTCGTGGTCGGGGGGCTCTTGATGCACATCTGCCCCTGGCTCGCCGACAGCACCAAGGTGCTGGTCGTGGACGTCTACAACCCGTTCCACCTGGAGCAGCTGGAGCAGGCCAAGGACGGCCGTGACCGGGCCCGGGTGGTGGACGAGTGCACCACCGCCCTCAACACCGAGCTCGCCCGCGGCGACCTCTTCCTGTGCGCCTCAGCCAAGCAGCGGGACTTCTGGCTGGGGCACCTGGCCGCGCTGGGCCGCATCAACCCCGACACCTACGACGACGACCAGACCCTCCGTTCCCTCGTCGCCGTGGTCCCCTTCGGCCTGCCCGACGCACCCCCGGTGCACACCCGCCCCGCCCTGCGCGGCGTGGTCCCCGGCATCGGCGCCGACGACAAGGTCCTGCTCTGGGGCGGTGGGATCTACGACTGGCTCGACCCCCTGACCCTGCTCCACGCCCTCGACCGCGTCCGCCACCGGCGGCCCGACGTCCGCCTGTTCTTCCTCGGCCTGCGTCACCCGAACCCGGCGGTGCCGGAGATGCGCATGGCCGTCGCCGCCCGCGAGCTGGCCGCCGAGCTCGGGCTCGACGGCACTCACGTCTTCTTCAACGAGGGATGGGTGGAGTACGAGGACCGTCAGGACTACCTCCTCGAGGCGGACGTCGGGGTGAGCACGCACCTCCGCCACGTGGAGACCGCCTTCTCCTTCCGGACGCGGGTCCTCGACTACCTGTGGGCGTCGCTTCCGGTCGTCGCCACCGAGGGCGACAGCTTCGCCGCCCTCATCGAGAGGGAGGGCTGCGGGCTCGCGGTCCCGGCCGGAGACCCGGACGCCCTGGCCGACGCCCTCCTGCGCCTGCTCGACGACGACGCCTTCGCCGCCGCCTGCCGCTCGCGGTCGGCGGACGTCGCCCAGCGGCTCACCTGGTCGGCGGCGCTCGCTCCGCTCCTCGAGTTCTGCCGGTCCCCGCGCCGGGCGCCCGACCTCTTGGAAGCGTCTCGCGCCCGGCCGGGCGCCGCCGCCACCCGGCGCCTCCGCCACCAGGTCGCCAAGGTGCGGACGGCGTACCGGGAGGGCGGTCCGAGCGAGGTCGCCCGCAGGACGGTCTGGCGCCTCCGGGCTCAGTCCGGCAGCAAGTAGCCGGTGAGGTCGACGAGCAGATGGGCGCCGGCGCCCGGCGGGCCGCCGGAGAGATGCAGGCTCAGCCGCCCGTGGCCGCGGCCCCGGCCCAGACCCGAGAGCACGGTGGCCGACACCGGGCGGCGGTCGTCGGAGAAGTGCACGTGGGGGAAGGCCCGGCCGGCGGTGCCGTCGGTGGGATAGGCGGTGACGAAGCCGTTGTAGCCGGCGTCGAGGACGCTCACCGTGGCGAAGACGCCGACGGCGTCGTCGGGGACACCGGCGACGCCGGCCAGGCGCAGCACGACCACGCCGTCGGCGGGGACCGGTCCGGCGGGCGCCTCGACCACTCCGGTGCCGTCGCGCGTGTCGAGCACCCGCACCGGCGGCATGGCCACCACGGCCCCCGAGGGGGTGGGCGCCGGGTCGGCGGGCTGGTCGGCGTGCACCGGCCCGGGGAAGTGGGGCGCGCTCGGGCGGGGGCCGTCGTCGACGACCTCGACGGGCACCCGCAGCGGCGCCGCCCCGCGCGCCGAGAACCAGGCGACCTCCTCGCAGAGCATGTCCCAGGCGAGCGTGTAGCGGCCGGGGAGCCGAGGGGTCCACAAACCCGCCACCAGCTCCGCCTCCTCGCCCGGCGTCAGCGCCCGCTCGAGCAGGGTGACGTCGCCAACCGGGACCTCCAGGCCCCAGGCCTCCGACTCCCAGCGGTAGCTGAGGGCGACGCGGCCGTGCCGCGTGCCGGGGCTGCGCCAGGTGGCGTCGCTCGAGTTCCGGACACCCACCCGCACGACCTGCCCCCGGTTGGCGGGCAGCCGCGCCGGCGTGTCGTGGCCCGTCCACTCGACCGACCAGATGGGCGGGTCGTCGCCGATGTCGCGGGTGTGCCGCTCGAGATCGGCCAGGCTCACGTACGGGACGTCGGCGGGCACGCCGCCTCTCGGTGAGCGGCTGGGCGACCGCTCGAGCGGGAAGTCCTCACCCGGGGGGAGAGGGACGAAGGCGAGCGTGCCGGCGTAGTCCTCGTACAGGTAGTGCTCCTCGCCGGTCGGGCGGACCTCACCGGCGGCGGCCCGGTACCGGGCGACCTTGGCCTCGCGGGTGGGACGGTCGTGCCACAGGAGGTCGAGGTGGTAGAGGGCCAGCGCTCCCTCGGGCGGCAGGGCGCATCCCTCGCCCGCCACCTCGGGCACCGCGTGCATGAGCGGCAGCACCCGGACGACGCCCCCGAGGTTGCGGGCGAGCCGCACCCAGCGGGGGCCGTGCCAGGGGAACTGGCGCAGCCACGCCAGCCCGCCGCCGGGAGCGCGCACGACCCAGCGGACGGGCAGCACGTAGTGGGTGAAGCGGCGGTCCTCGAGCAGCGGCGGGAGGAGCTGGTCGGCGTCGTGGGGCAGGGCCTCGTCGTCGTCGAGCATGAGGGCCCAGTCGCAGTGGGCCTGCCTGACCAGCCAGTCCTTGGACGGCTCGCTGTAGCCGGGCAGCTCGAGCACGTGCACCTGGTCGGCGCCGGCGCGGGCCACGTCGTAGGTGTCGTCAGTGCTGCTGCGGTCCACGGCGACGACCACCTCGTCGGCGTACCGGCGCACCCGCTTGAGCCACCACCCGAGGTGGCCGCCCGAGTTCCTGGTCATGGTCACCACCGACAGCCGCACGGCGAACAGCCTGTCACTACGTCGGGGGGCGAAGCTCCCGACGCAGTGACAGTCTGTTCGCCGTGGCTCCGCTCTCCGAGTTGACCGGCTCGCGCGAGCTGCTGGTCAACCTCACCCTCAGGGAGCTCCGGGGCAAGTACAAGCGCTCGGTCCTCGGGTGGTCGTGGTCGCTGCTGAACCCGCTGGCGACGGTGGTCATCTTCTCGGTGGTCTTCCGGTTCTTCTTCAAGCTCGACTTCGAGAGGGGCCACCCCAGCGGGCTGAAGTCGTTCGCCTTGGCCCTCGTCATCGCCCTCCTGCCCTGGAACTTCCTGTCCAACGGCATCACCGGCTCGATGGCGGCGATGATCGGCAACTCCAATCTGATCAAGAAGGTGTACTTCCCCCGCGAGGTGCTGGTCGTCTCGAACGTCGCCTCCTGGGTGGTGTCCCTGCTCATCGAGCTGGCGGTGGTCTCGATCATCCTGATGATCGCCGGCAACTTCGTCGTGCCCTGGCTGGCGCCGGTGCTCCTCCTGGTGCTGATCCAGTCCCTGTTCGTAACCGGCCTGGGACTGGGGCTGTCGGTGCTCAACGTCTACTTCCGCGACGTCGAGCACCTGGTGGGCCTCCTCCTGCAGTTCTGGTTCTACGCCACGCCGATCGTCTACCCGATGGGCGTGGTGCCCGCCGAGGCGACCGTCCTGGGATGGGAGCTCCCCGTGCGCACCTTGTACGGTCTCAACCCGATGGTGCGGTTCGTGGAGGCCTACAGGGACTGCCTCTACGATCTCCGCTTCCCCCCGCTCGGCGACCTCGGCTACCTGGTCGGCGCCGCCGCCGTGGCCCTCGCCGTGGGCGGTCTCTTGTTCCGCCGCCTCGAACCCAAGCTGGCCGAGGAGCTGTGACCAGGGTCGCGGTCGCCACCTGCGACGCCCTCACCGCCCAGATGGCGGGACCGGGTATCCGGGCCTGGCAGGTCGCCCAGGCGGTGGCCGCCGAGCACGAGGTTCAACTCGTGACCACCTCGCTGGCGTCGGTGTCGCACCCCGACTTCGCCGTGCGCTCGGTGGACGACAGGGGCCTGGCCGAGGTCGAGCGCTGGTGCGACGTGTTCGTTTTCCAGGGTTGGGTCATCACCGGCCGCACGTTCCTCCTCGAGTCCGACAAGGTGCTCGTCGCCGACATCTACGACCCGCTGCACCTCGAACAGCTGGAGCAGGGCCGTGACGAGGGCGAGGTATTCCGGCGCAAGGCGGTCAGGGGCGCCACCGAGGTCCTCAACGAGCAGCTCGTGCGGGGCGACTTCTTCGTGTGCGCCAACGAGCGCCAGCGCGACTTCTGGCTCGGGCAGCTGGCCGCCGTCGGGCGGGTCAACCCCCGCACCTACGACGAGGACCCCACCCTCGAGTCGCTGATCAGCGTCGTGCCCTTCGGCGTCCCCGACGACCCCCCCGTGCACACCCGCCCGGCGGTCAAGGGCGTGGTACCGGGGATCGGCCCCGACGACATGCTCGTCCTGTGGGGGGGCGGCGTCTACAACTGGTTCGACCCGCTCACCCTCGTCCGGGCCGTCGACCGCCTGCGCCGCCGCCAGCCCGCCGTCCGCCTGCTGTTCATGGGCATGCGCCACCCCAACCCCGACATCCCCGAGATGCGCATGGCGTTGGCCACCCGGGACCTGGCCGACGAGCTCGGGCTGACCGGCTCGCACGTGTTCTTCAACGAGGGCTGGGTGCCCTACGACGACCGCCAGAACTACCTGCTCGAGGCCGACGTCGGCGTGAGCACCCACCTTGCCCACCTGGAGACCGCCCTCTCCTCGCGCACGCGCATCCTCGACTACCTCTGGGCGTCGCTGCCGGTGGTCTCGACGGAAGGGGACGTGCTGGCCGAGCTGGTCGAGGCGCGGGGCATCGGCCTCACCGTCCCTCCGGGCGACGTCGACGCCCTCGAGGAAGCGCTCTACCGCATCGTCGACGACGAGGGCTTCCGCAAGACGTGCCGGGAGAACGCGACCGACGTGCTGCCCGAGCTCGCCTGGTCCCGGGTGCTGCAGCCCCTCGTCGAGTTCTGCCGCCACCCCCGGCGGGCGCCCGACCTGCTCGACCCGGAGACCGCCGCCCGGCTGCGGCGCGACCTGGGCCCCGCCCCGCGACCTCGCGGCTGGCGGGCGGACGTGCGGACGGGCCTGGATCACCTGCGCGAGGGCGGTCCCGCCCTGCTGGCAGCCAAGGCGTGGAGCCGGCTACGGCGTCGCCTGCGCTAGGCGCCGTCCGTTCACCGCCGGCCGACGAGCCGGTGCCGCGACCTCGCGTCGGCGTCGTCGTCCTCAACTACGACGGCGGCGACCTCACCCTGCGGTGCCTGGAGACGGTGCTGCGCTCCGACTGGCCGGAGGCGTCGCTCGAGGTCGTCCTCGTCGACAACGACTCGGCCGACGGGGTGGCGGAGCGGGCCAGCCAGCTCGAGGGCGTGCGGGTCGTCACCGCCGGGACCAACCTGGGGTTCGCCGGCGGGTGCAACCTGGGCATCCGCAGCCTCGGCCCCGTCGACCACGTGGCCCTCCTCAACAACGACGCCACCGTCGAGCCGGGGTGGCTGGAACCTCTGGTGGGCGCCCTCGAGGGCGACCACGGGCTGGGCGCGGCGTGCCCCAAGATCCTCTTCGCCGACGCTTTCGTCGACATCGTGGTCACGTCGGGCACCGCCGACCGGGGCCTGGGCGACCGGCGGTCGCTGGGCGTCGCGGTGAGCGGGGCGCGCCTCGACGGCGCCGACGCCACCCGCCGGGCGCAGTTCGTGCGGGGGTTCTGGGGCGTCGAGCACGGAGACGACGGGGCTCCTCTGCAGAGGACCGACGGCAACGCCCTGCTGCGCGTGCCCGCCCGCGCCGACCGCTCGCTTCCCGCCTGCTCCCTGCGCCTGGCCAGCGACGTGGAACGCACGGTCGTCCTCACCTCCGCCGACCGGCGCACCGAGCACCGTGTGGGTCCCGAGCCGGCGTGGTACGACGTCGCCCTCGGAGGCGAGCCCTTCGACGTGATCAACAACGTCGGCTCGGTGCTGGTCGAGGGCGGCTACGGGGCCGACCGGGGGTTCCTCGAGCGGGACGAGGGACAGTACGACGAGCCCGAGGAGGTGTTCGCCTGGTGCGGCGCCGCCGTCCTGCTGTCCCGCCCGTACCTCGACGCCGTCGGCACCTTCGACGACCGCTACTTCCTGTACTACGAGGACTTCGACCTGTCGTGGCGGGGGCAGGCCCAGGGCTGGCGCTATCTCTACGTCCCCGGGCCGCCGGTGCGCCACGTCCACTCGGCGTCGACGGTGGAGGATTCCCGCCTCCACCACCACTACTCCGAGCGCAACCGCCTGCTCACGCTCACCCGCAACGCCCCTGCCCGCCTCGCCCTCGGGGCCGCCGCCCGCCACGTCCTGGTGACGGCGTCGTACGCCCGCCGCGACGTGTTCCACCCGCTGGCCCACGGGCAGCGACCGACGTGGGAGACGGTCAGGCGCCGGGCCACCGCCCTGGCGGCCTTCGGCCGGCTGCTGCCGTACGCCCTGGCCGAGCGGCGCCGGCTGCGGCGGCGCCAGCAGGTTCCCGACGCCGAGCTGCTCGGAGGGTGCTGATCCATCGCGCCGACGAGCCCGGGAAGCCCGCGTCGCGCCGGTCGGCCCTCCGGGCCGAAGGCCCGGTTGAAACAGGTCAGCACGCTCCGAGGCCCCCGTTCACCGGCCGACCGGGAGGACGACCAGAGCGGACGGCACCGGCCGCTCGCCAGGGGGCTCGCTCGGGCGATTGGCGAGGCGGCCCCTCACCACGAACGTCGTCGAGCCGCCGCCGTCGAGGTTGATGCCCTCGGTGGCCCCTAGCTCGGCCAGGATCGACGCCGCCTCGGCGAGGGGCA
This sequence comes from Acidimicrobiales bacterium, assembly GCA_036260255.1. Taxonomy (GTDB): domain Bacteria; phylum Actinomycetota; class Acidimicrobiia; order Acidimicrobiales; family AC-14; genus DASZJY01. The sequence goes on from DATAAF010000096.1 coordinate 12,767, forward strand.
CGCCGTCGCTGCGGCCCGGCCGGCGCCCGTCCACCGCGACGAGGAGGACCTCGCCGACCGCGGTGATGCCGACCATCGTGCGGGGGTGACGCTCCAGCACGAAGGGAGCGGCCTCGGGCCCGGCCCGCTCGAACGGTCCCGACGGCAGGAGGCGGGGCGAGCCGCCGACGCTCTCGACGGCTCCCCCGGTCGAGACGTGCAGGGTCGCGACTCCTCCCGCCGCCGTCAGTGCGCCTACCCAGAGGCCGACCAGCTCGGCGGCGGCCACGCCCCTGGCAGCGGCGACGACCGTCCGGGGCACGATCGGCGTGCTACCCCCCGCCCGCAGCCCGAGCAGCCGGACGGTCGTGGCGCCGGGGGGCAGCGCCGCCTCGCCCGCACCGGGGAGCCCCACGACGAGCTCGACGGTGGCAGCGTCGGTGCCGGTCGTTCCCCCCCACCGCGAGCTGTACAGGGTGACGCCGTCGCCCGGCGGCCGGTTGACGGCGTCGACGGCCAGGCGGTGATCCCCTGCCTGCAGGGCGACGGACCAGCTGAGGTCGCCGATCGAGGGACGCCCTTCGGCGTCCAGGTTGAGCTGGGTCACCGAGGGATCGGGGCCGGGCGTCGTCACCAGCTCCCCGGCCGAGACCGCGGCGCCGACGGGGCGGCCGGCCGGATCGGCGAAGTCGCCGTTCACCGCCACGGCGCACCTGGACCGGGCGCAGAGAGCGGTAGTCGGCGCCGCTGCCGCCCCCGGCCCCGAGAGGGCCGAGCCGGCCAGCACCGTGCGCAGCCGGGTGCGGGCCACTCCTGAGATGTGGGCGACGTGCACTTGCTGGGGCGGGACGCGGCGCCGCAGGCGCAGATGCTCCACACCGGGGGCGACGCGCTGCCGCCCCACGACCTCGAAACCGGCAGGGACCGGGCCGGTCGGCCGCTTCGTTCCCGAACACGACCCGAGCGTCCCCACCAGCGCGGCCACCAGGACGAGTAGGAGGCACCGTCGCCGATGCGGCCCGGTCACGCCAGGCGCCAGACCAGAAGCCCGACGTCGATGGCGTACACGACAACGAGCGCAGCGATGACACCGACCACGAGGGAGGCGCGACGGACGCTCTCCGCTCCGAGCGTGAACAGGTGCACGGCGGCCAGCGCGGCGGGGAAGAGGTACTCCACCTTCATGCTGGCGAAGTCGCGGTAGCGGAGCGTGTACACGATGATGAAGGCCACGAACGCCAGGAAGGCGATCGAGAAGAGCAGGGCCGACCGATCGGGGAGACCGGCCGCCGCTGACCGAGCACGAATGGTCGCGGCGGCGCGCCGGACGGCCACGACGAGCCCAGCCACGAGCAGGGCGGCGGGCAACAACCCGAGGAAGAGCGCGCCGCGCACGACGGTCCTGGTCGCCAGGCCGGAGTCCTGCCAGGACGGCGGCCACTGGTCGAAGTGTGCGGAGCCGAGCCTCCCGTAGAGCTGTGACCACAGTGACGTCCGATGCTCGGGGTAGCTCTCGTCGCCGCCCGGGAGCACGGGGTGCCTGACCAGGTCGACGAACCGGAACGTCAGGTAGGTCGCGACGATCGACGTGGTCCCCGGGCGCCGGACACGGCTCCCATCCACGAGGGGCGGGAAGGGGTCGGGTGGCACGTTGATCCCGAGCACCCGTCCTCCGGAGTCCTCGTAGTTGTCCCGATATGGGCCCACGGCGGCGAAGAGGACGACGAAGCCGACCGCGAAGGCGCCGGTCATGAGCGCCAACCGCCGCCGCGGGATCGGCGCCGGCGACGGGCCGGCGAAGGCGGCTGCGGCGAAGGCGGCGACGACGGCCACGAAGAGCACCAGGCCGCTTCCCTTCGTGAGCGCGGCGAGCACCGTCGCCACCGCGACGAGGGCGAACGTCTTCGTCGACCCCGACCGGAGGAACGCCCACGCGAGGAACAGACAGAGGGTGCCGAAGAGGACGACCAGCGAGTCGTTGGTCGCCTGGGCGCTTATGCCGATGAGCTTGGGGTTGAGGCCGACGAGCGAGAGGGCGAGCAGGCGGGTCCGCTCGCTCAGCTGCTGCCGTCGGAGGAAGGCGTGGACCAGCAGCACCGTGAGGATCCCCGCCGCGCAGCTGACCAGCTGGGCGGTCCGCAACATGCTGCTCTCGGAAGCCCAGGGGCCGAGCTCCCAAAGGAAGGCGACCGTGGCGTGGTAGAGCTTCGGATGGTACGCCTGGTCCAGCTCGGAGGCGCGGGGAAGGCGGTCCTCGCGGGCGATCACCGCGATGACCGACAGGTGGTCGTCGTTGGACTCGGCGTTGACGAGGGCGAGGGCGATCCGAAGTCCCGCGCCGACGGCGACCAGGGCGACGCCCAGCAACGACGCTCGTCGGCCGGAGAGCCAAGCCGGCCGCTTCGCTCTGGACGGCGTCGCGTCCACGCGCTTCGCCGGGCTCGTCTTCGGCAGGCCCACCGGCCATTCTGTCTCTCGAGGCCCGCGTCCCTCCACCGGCGGGCGTGCTACAACGGCGGGGGTGAAGGCGCTCATCCTGGCCGGGGGAGCGGGCACGCGGCTCCGGCCCATCACCCACACCGGGGCCAAGCAGCTCGTGCCCGTCGCCAACAAGCCGATCCTGTTCTACGGCCTGGAGCAGATGGCGGAGGCGGGCATCAAGGAGGTCGGCATCATCGTCGGCGACACACGCCACGAGATCCGGGCCGCCGTGGGCTCGGGCGAGCGCTGGGGCCTCGAGGTGACCTACGTGCACCAGGAGAAGCCTCTCGGCCTCGCCCACTGCGTCCTCATCGCCGGGGACTTCCTCGGCGACGACGACTTCATCATGTACCTGGGCGACAACCTGCTGCGCCAGGGCGTGCGGGGGCTGGTCGAGAGCTTCACCGAGCGCTCCACCCGCGACGGCGCGGTCGCCCAGATCCTGCTGGCCAGGGTGCCCGACCCTCAGCGCTTCGGCGTCGCGGAGCTCAACGAGCGCGGGGAGGTCGTGCGCCTGGTCGAGAAGCCGGCCGAGCCGCCATCCGACCTCGCCCTCGTCGGCGTCTACCTCTTCGACCCGACCATCCACGAGGCGGTCAGGGCGATCAGGCCGTCGGGGCGGGGAGAGCTGGAGATCACCGACGCCATCCAGTGGCTCATCGACCAGGGCCACCGCGTCCGCCAGAACGTGGTCGAGGGCTGGTGGATCGACACCGGCAACCTGGCCGCGCTCCTGGAGGGCAACCGGCTGATCCTCGAGACGCTGGAACAGCGCATCGAGGGCGAGGTGGACGCCGACTCGCGCGTCGAGGGGCGGGTGGTGATCCAGCCGGGGGCCAAGGTCGTGGGCTCGACGATCCGGGGGCCGGCGATCGTCGGCGAGGGCACCACGATCGAGCAGAGCTACGTCGGTCCCTTCACCTCGATCTATTACGGCTGCGAGATCGTCCGCTCCGAGGTCGAGCACACCGTCGTCCTGGAGCAGAGCAGCATCGTGGACATCCCGCGCCTCGAGGACTCGCTCATCGGAAAGCAGGTCCGCGTCACCCGCTCCGCCCGCCGGCCGCGCGCCAACCGCCTGATGCTGGGCGACCATTCCCTGGTCGACCTCACGTAACGGGGTCGGCGGCCCGGGCCGGCCCGAGGACCGTCCGGGTAGGCTCGGCGCCGATGGACGTCCCGCCCATCGCCGATGCCACGCCCGAGCCCCTCGTCACCCCTCCGCCTCCCCCTCCTGATGCGGAGCGCCGCCTGGCGAACGTCGAGGCGGCGCTGGCCGAGATGAACGAGCGCCTCGACGCCCTCGCCGTGTCGCTCGAGGCGTCGCTGCGCGAGGCGGTGACCCACGAGGTGCGGCAGGTCTCCGGCGAGCTGCGGCACACCGTCGCCGAGCTCGGACGCCTGCTCGTGCGCGACCTGGGCAAGCTGTCGAAGCTGCTGTCCGAGCACCGCGACGCCATCGTGGCCGAGCTGGGAGGGCCCACCCCGCGGAGCACGATGGTTGGGGCGCCGATCCCGAGCCCGACCGTCGTCACCGCTCCGGGCGGCGACGGCGACCCGTCGCCCGAGAGCACCGGTGCGCTCGTCGAGGACGAGCCGCTCCTCGCCGAGCCGCAGAGTCACACCGACGACGGGGCGGTCGACGGGGTCGCCGACGGCGAACGGCAGCGGCGCAGCCTGCTCCGCCGCCGCCACGGCTGAACGCCGCCCGACCCGTTCGTGTACCGCTTCGGCTTCGACGGCACGCCGCTGCTCGGGCCCAAGACGGGTGTGGGCTGGTACACCCACGAGCTGATCGACGCGGTGGCCCGCCAGGCGCCCGAAGACGACCTCCTCGTCTTCCCGATCTCGTGGCGCACGGCGCGGATGCTGCGCCTCGACCCCCCGCACCGGCCCAACGTGCGGGTCACCCGCAAGATCGCCCCCGCCCGGCCTCTGTGGGCCATGTGGGACCGCATCGCCTTCCCGCCGGTGGAATGGCTGGTGTCCTGCGACATCTTCCACGCCACCAACTTCATCGCCCCGCCGTCGCTGCGGGTGCCGACCGTGGTCACCGTCCACGACATCGGCTTCATCCGCCGCCCGGAGTCGGTCCATCCAGCGATCCGCCGGATGGCCCGCCTGCTGCCGACCGTGCTGCGGCGGGCGTCGGTGGTGATCACCGTCTCCGAGTTCACGCGGGACGAGCTCGTCTGGTGGCTCCCCGACGTGGCCGACCGCATCAGCGTCATCCCCAACGGCATCCACCGCCGCACGGTGCAGCAGGGCGACACGGGCCTGCAGCCGGGGCCGCCCTACGCCCTCATGCTCGGGACCCTCGAGCCCCGCAAGAACGTCGCCCTCGCCCTCGACGCCATGCGCATCCTGCGCCAGCAGAACTTCGAGCTGCGCCTCGTCCTGGCCGGCAGCCCGAGCCCCCTCCTCGACGTGCCCGCCCTCATGCGCAAGCGGGGCCTGGGCCCTCCGGAGGTCGTCCGAACCGGCTACGTCGACGACGCCCGGGTCGCCGCCCTCGTGGCGGGCGCCCGGATGCTCGTGTTCCCCTCGCTCTACGAGGGCTTCGGCATGCCGGTGATCGAGGCGATGGACGCGGGGCTCCCGGTCGTCGCGGCGCGGGCCGGCGCCACCCCCGAGGTGGCCGGCGACGCCGCCGTCCTCGTCGACCCCGGCGACCCCGAGGCGTTCGCCGACGCCATGCGGCGGGTGGCGACGGACGACGGACTGCGCGCCGGGCTCGTCGAGGCGGGGCGGGAACGGGCCAAGCAGTACTCCTGGGACCGGACCGCCCGGGCGACCCTCCGCCTGTACCGCGGGCTGGCCGGTTGAGCGGTTCCTTCTTGGAGACTTGCCACCCCGTTTAGCCTGGTTCTGCCATGCGCATGCGGACAGTGCTCCTGGCCGTGCTCGCGGCCGGCCTCGTCGCCACGTCACCTCTCGCCGGGCCGGCAGGGTCCCAGTCGATCGACCCGCCGCGGCCGGGCCCTCGGGACAGGGCTCGGGCGGAGGCCGCCGGACGGCAGGCCCGGGAAGCCGGCATCTCGATAGCCCGCGCCCACGAGGGCGCGATCCCCCAGCAGTTCGCCACCCTGCGGGTCTTCGCCACCCAGTACAACCCCAACACGCCGGGCAGCGTCGAGGTGGCGGTGCCGGACAAGTGCGCGAAGTTCGCCGCCCTCGGGAACCAGGCCGTGCTCAACCAGTTCGGCTGCCCCCAGCCCGGCTACCAGATCGGGCGGGACTACCGGATGCTCGTCATCCGCGACAACGGCCGCACCGGGGCCATCCCCGTCAAAGAGGTCGGCCCGTGGAACATCGACGACAACTACTGGGACTTCGGTCCCGGCGCCTCCCCCCGCCCCCGCCGGCTCTTCCAGGACCTGCCGTACGGCCTGCCCGAGTCGCAGGCGGCGTTCGAGCAGGACTACAACTTCAAGCCCTGCCTCAACCTCGACCGCACGCCGAGCGGCCGGTCGGACGGGGCCGACCAGTTCGACCGCTGCGTCCTGAACCCCGCCGGCATCGACCTGTCGGTGGCCGCCGCCGCCCAGCTCGGGATCGGGCACCTGCAGAACGAATGGGTGACGGCGGTGTTCCTGTGGGAGCCCGTCCGCAACACCATCACCTCGCTCAGGAGCAACCAGAACCTCGATGTAAGCGGCGCGTCGCAGGCGAACGGAGCGGCCGTCATCCAGTGGCCGCCCCACGGCGGGGCCAACCAGCAGTGGCGCTTCGAAGGGGTGGCGCCGAACGTCTACCGGATCGTCGCCGTCCACAGCGGCCAGGTGATGGACGTCGCCGGGGGGTCGACCGCCGACGGGGCCCAGATCATCCAGTGGCCCTACCACGGCGGGACGAACCAGCAATGGCGGTTCGAGGCGGTGGGTCCGGGCGAGTACCGCATCGTCTCGGTCCGCAGCGGCAAGGTGCTCGATGTCGCCGGCGGTTCTCTGGCGAACGGCGCCCAGATCGTCCAGTGGCCCTATCACGGCGGCGCCAACCAGCGATGGCGCCTGACGATCGTCGGCAACGGCTAGCGCCGGCCGGGTCTCTCGCCGGTGCGGGTGGTGCTTGTCGCCGAGCAGTTGCGACGGGGGGTGCCGGGGGGGATCGGCACCTACGTCCGCGGCCTGGCGCAGGGGCTGCGCGCCCTGGGGGCTGACGGCCCCGAGGTCGCCTTGTGGGCCAGCCGGCCGCGCCGCCGGGAGCACGACCCGGTCGGCCTCCTCGGACCGGTGGTCACCTCGCGCCTGCCGGGACCGGTGCTGTTGTGGGCGTGGGACTCGGGCCTGGGCGGGTTCGGCGGCCGGGCCGACGTCGTCCACGCCAGCTCGCTGGCCGTGCCGCCGCGCCGGCGGGCCCCGGTGACGGCCATGGTCCACGACCTGGCCTGGCGACGGGTGCCCGACGCCTTTCCCGCGCGCGGCCGCCGGTGGCACGAGGCCGCCCTCGGCCGGGCCCTCGCCCGGGCGTCGGTGCTGCTCACCCCGTCGTCGGCCACCGCCGACGACCTGGTCGGCGCCGGCGCCGACGCCGGCCGGGTGGAGGTGGTCGAGGAAGGCGCCGACCACCTGCCCCCGCCCGACCAGGCCGCCGCCGAGGCCTGCCTCCGGCGGGCGGGCGTCGCCGGCCGCTACCTCCTCACCGTCTCCACCCTCGAGCCCCGGAAGAACCTCGCCCGCCTGGCCGCCGCCTACCAGGAGGCCCGGCCCCGCCTCCCCGAGCCCTGGCCGCTGGTGGTCGTCGGCCCGCCCGGGTGGGGCGAGCAGGGCCCGGCGCCGGGCGAGGGCGTCGTGCTGGTAGGACCGGTCGAGGGGGCCACCCTCGCCGCCCTCTACGCCGGGGCCCGCGCCGTCGTGTACGTGCCGCTGGTCGAGGGGTTCGGTCTCCCCGCGGTCGAGGCCATGGCCGCCGGCGTCCCGGTGGTGGCCAGCCCCATGCCCAGCACCGGTGGGGCGGCGCTGGAGGTCGACCCCCTCGACACCGGTGCCATCGCCGCCGCCCTGGTGCGGGCGGCCACCGACGAGGGCACCCGCTCGGCGCTGGTCGACGCGGGCACCCGCCGGGCGGGCGCCCTCACGTGGAAGGCGACCGCCCGCCGCCACCACGAGATCTGGGCGGCGGTCGATGGCTGAGGCCCGAAGCAGCGGTGGCGGTGGCGGGGGCGAGCTGGTGCGGGTCTCCGTCGACGCCACCGCCGTACCCGCCCGCCCGGCCGGCGCCGGCCGCTACGTCATCGAGCTGTGTCGTGCCCTGTCGCGCCGGGACGACGTCGCCGTCACCGTGGTGTGCCGTTCGGGGGACGAGGCGAGGTGGCGGCCCCGGTCGCCCGGCACCGTCGTGGGGCGGGCACCCTCGTGGCGGCCGGTGCGCCTGGCGTGGGAGCAGCTCCGGCTCCCCGAGCTGCTGGCCCGCCTGCCCGTCGACGTGCACCACGGGCCGCACTACACGATGCCGGAGCGGGCCGCCCTGCCCCGGGTCGTCACCGTCCACGACCTGTCGCTCGTCGAGCACCCGGGGTGGCACCAGCCGGCCAAGGTGGCGTTCTTCCGGCGGGCCATCCAGGTAGCGGCCGAGCGGGCCGACGCCATCATCGCCGTCAGCTCAGCGACCGCCGAGCGCCTCCACGCCCTGTTCTCCCCGCGCTGCCTCGTGCACGTCATCCCCCACGGGGTCGACCACGCCCGCTTCCGCCCCCTCGACCGCGACGACGCCGACGGGCGCGTGCTCGACCGCGCCGCCCTGCGGCGCATCGGCGCCGTCCAGCCCTACGTCGCCTTCGTCGGCACCCTCGAGCCGCGCAAGGACGTCCCCACCCTCGTAAGGGCGTTCGACCGCCTGGCCGCCGCCGTGCCCGGCCTCACCCTCGTCCTCGCCGGCGGGCGGGGCTGGGGCACCCGGGCCGTCGAGGGGGCGGTGAAGGCGGCGATCCACGGCCGGCGCGTGTGCCTGGCCGGCTACGTCTCCGAGGAGCAGAAGGCGGCTCTGCTCCGTGGGGCGGTGGCGGTCGCCTACCCCTCGCTGGAGGAGGGGTTCGGGCTCCCCGCCCTCGAGGCGCTGGCCTGCGGCGCCCCGTTGGTGACGACGAAGGGGTCGGCGATGGAGGAGGTCACCGGCGACGCCGCCTTCCTGATCCCCCCCGGCGATCCCGAAGCCCTCGCCGAGGCGCTGGAGGCGGCCATCGTGGGCGGTCCCGAGGTGGAGCGGCGGCGGGCCCGCGGCCTGGAGACGGCGGCGCGCTACACGTGGGAGGCGTCGGCTGCCGACCACGTGGAGGTCTACCTGTCGGTGGTGTAGATCACTTGGGCCGGCGGCCGCTCTCGCCGCCGAAGGCGCCCGCCTCCGGCTGCCGGCGCCCGAACGAAGGTGTTCACCGCGACCGAGCCGGCTATGCCGGCCGAGGGAGCACTCGCAACTCGGCGCCCAACGGGTTGGGCGCCGAAATCACCCCAGCTGCTGGCTCAGGTAGTTGGCCTCGCCCACGGCGGCGATCACCTGGAGCTGGGCCTCGAGCCAGTCGGCGTGCTCCTCCTCGCCGGACAGGATGGACTCGAGGACGTGGCGGCTCCCGTTGTCGGCCTGCTGGGTGCAGACGGCGATCCCCTCGTTCAAGCGGGCGATGGCGGCGCGCTCGAGGTCGAGCGCGAGCCGCAGCTTCTCGGGGACGTCCTCGCCGACCCTGACCGTCCCCAGCCGCTGGAGGTTGGGATGTCCCTCCAGGTACAGGATCCGCTCGATGAGCGTCTCGGCGTCGCGCATCTCGTCGACGGAGTCGTCCCGGAACTTCGCCGCCAGCTTCCCGTACCCCCAGTTCGCGCACATCTTGGCGTCCACGAAGTACTGGTTGACCGCGGTCAGCTCGGCCGTCAGCACGTCGTTCAGGAGCTCGATGACCGTCTCGGATCCCTTCATGTCCCTCCTGTGCGGGGCGGGTCAGCCCTGGGGCAGGAGCGCGGCGAGGAGCTCGGCGAGGGCGGCGCGGCACCCGCCGCAGCCCGTGCCGGCGCCGCAGCGCCGGCCGATCTCGTCCACGTCGCAGGCACCCTGGGCGATGCACCAGCGTACGGCGCCGTCGCTGACCGCCCGGCAGTGGCAGACGAACACGTCAGTGGACGGCGGCGGCCGCCGGCGGGTCGACCGTCCGACCCTCTGCGCACGAGCAGCGGCGTACCACGACGGGCGTCCCGGAGGCGGCGAGGGCGGTGGCGGTGCTGAGGGAGACCTCCCGGCGGACGGGGCGGCGGCGCTCGACGCCGATGACCTCGCAGCTGATGCCTTCGCGGTGGTGCACGATCCGCACGAACCGGGAGGCCCGGGGCCGCCGCCGGCGGGGTGTTAGGCGCCCTTGAGCGATCATCTTAGGACAGCCTAACGCCGATCGTCGGGCGCGACAACCGGCAGGTTGGCGTCTCAGGCGGTGAACGCCGCCTTCCAGGTGTCGGGGCCGACCACCCCGTCGGCCGCCAGCCCCCGGTCGGCCTGGAACCTCCGCGTGGCCTCCTCCGTCGCCGGGCCGAAGTCGCCGTCGGCGCCGCTCGCCCCGAGGTCGAAGCCGAGGGCGACGAGGCGGCTCTGGAACTCGGCGACGTGGGCCCCCTTGCTGCCGCGGCTCAGGAAGGCGCCGGGCCAGGCCACGTCCTTGTCCACCCGCTGGCGCAGGGCGCGCCACGTCGCCGGGCCGACCACGGCGTCGACGACCAGCCCGCAGGCGCCCTGGAACGCCCGGACGGCGGCCTCGGTGTTGGGGCCGAACTGCCCGTCGCAGGCGCACGGGAAGCCGGCGCCGTCGAGCAGCCGCTGCAGGTCCGACACGGCCTCACCCGTCGAGCCCAGTCGCAGCACGGCGACCGGCCCCCCCTCGGCGCCGGGCGCCGGGCCCGCCGCGCTCTGGTCGCCGTTGAAGAGCCTGGCCTCGGCGGCGCGCCGGGTGACGAGCCCCTGCAGCACCCGGCCGCCGCCCTTGTTCCACCACGTCATCGCCTCGGCCGCTCCGGGCAGGTCGCCCTGCTTGAACCGCTTGCATGCGGTGGAGTCCGAGAACGCCCCGACGCCGATGTTGTAGGCGAGCGAGGTGAAGGCGGCGTGCTGGTTGGGGTTCAGGGCGGCCGGGGCGCAGCAACGCTCGACCGCGTCGGCGAACTCCTGCACCCGTCGCTTGAGAAGCGCGAAGGCCTCCGGCTCGGAGATGCCGCTCCCGCGGTGTCGCTCGATGACACCCCGGTCGGTCTCGCCGTAGCCGATGGTCTCAACCCCGACGGCGTCCCGGTAGACGTGCCCGACGAAGCCCTCGAAGCCGGCGATGAACCTGGCGGTGGCGTCCAGGTCGATCACTTGGGGCCCCCGGACGCGACGCGTGAGAGGACGGCGTCGCGGGTGCCGGTGGCCCTGCCCCGGGCGGTGCGCACCAGGTCGCGGGTCGCCGGCGGAAGGCGCTCCTCCATCTGGAACAGGACGGGGTTGACCTTCTCGTCGGTCTTCGTCGCCAGCCGCTGGAGCTGGTTCGCCGCGCTCCGCAGCTGGGGTTCCACCCGCTTGACAACCTCCCGACGCCCGACGAGGAGGCGCTGGGCGCCGAGAACACCGAGGCCCACGGCGACGTAGGCCGCGTCCTTCATCTGCTCCACGAGATCCTGCTCAGCCATGGCACCAGCAAATCACGCTCGCTGCGCTCGCGCATGCGGGGGGCCTCCGCCCCCCGCACACCGCCCCTGCACCCCCCCTCCCCGCAACACCACCCTCCCTCAGGCAGATCGTGACAACAGCCGAGCGACGGCCCGAGCGATCGGGCTGGTCGGCTCGCACTCGTAGAACGAGAACGCCGGCGAGGGGTTCACCTCGAAGCAGTACCAGCGCCCGTCAGGGGTGAGGCGGAGGTCGATCCCGACGAACGGGAGACGGGTTGCGGCAGCCAGCTTCCTGCACGCGGCGAGACGGGCGTCCGGAAGCTCGGCCGTCCGCATCTCGACCGACATCCCCTGCCGGTGGGCGTAGCGGTAGTCGTCCGCCTCCGAGCGGATCTCCGAGCAGAACACCTCGTCCCCCAAGACGTGAACCCGGTAGTCGACGCCGGGGATGTACTGCTGGAGCTGCGTCGGGCAGCAGCCCACGTCGGCGAGGCGCGAGCGGTCGGCCGGCGAGAAACGCGTCACGATGCTGCGCACCCCGCTGATCGACTTGTAGACCACGGTCTGGTGGCGCTCGCAGAACTCCTCCACCGCGCCGCGGTCGGTGGTCAGAAGCGTCTCGGGCACCTGGAACCCGGCCCCTTGCAAGAGGGCCGCCTGGTACGGCTTCGAGGTGAGAGCGGCCGTCAAGTGTGGCCGGTTGACCACCAGGGCGGGCGTCACGTCGGACCAGGCCCACAGGATGTCGGCACACCCCGAGGCGTGCCGCCATTCCCCGCTGCCCGGGCCGGCGGCGGCCACGTCGGGCAGCCGGCGGGCGTCATAGGGCCTCAGGTACGCGGCCGTGACGTCACCCAGGTCGACGACCCCGTCGGGCAGGAGCAGACGCCCACCCACGGCGCCGTCGACGGCCAGCTCGACGCCAACCTCGAGCGCCGCCCGCTGGTCGAGGAAGGCGACCGCCGCGCCGGTCTCGGCGAGCGCCTCGGCGACCGCCGCCAAAGGCCGGTCGTCGGGCAGCCCCCACAAGATGATCACCGGCGTTCGAGAAGCTCCAGGACGGCGTCGCGCACGCGCTCGTCGGAGAGCTCGACGTCGGCGTGGGCGCCCACGAACCGGGCGTCACCGTCGGCTCCGGTGAACGTGACCCGGAGGAGGTCGACGGACGCGGCGGCGGCGAGGAGCCGGGCCCGATCCGCGAGCACGGCGTCCACCGCGCCGATGCAGGTCGTCCCGACGACCGTGACGGCTGCGCCGGGCCGGGGCTCGTCGCTGGCCGCCACGCAGTCCGGGAGGGCGACTCGCCGTCTCGGCTCGACGGGCACGCCCAGGCCGGCGGCCACGACACACCAGCGCTCGGGCCGCCAGGCGGGGCCGGAGAGCCGTGGCGGCGCCGGCCGGTTGACCACGGGGCAGGCGAGGTGGGCGAGCCACCAGAGGAGGAAGGCGTTCATCTCCGCCGCCACGTACGGCCGCTCGGCGGGGGCGATGTGGCCCAACTCGTCGACGCCGACGGACGGCAACCGGGTGAGGACGGCGGAGATCTCGGCGACGTCGACCAGCTCTCCCTCGACGACGGCCGTCGACCGGCCTGGGCCGGGCAACGTGGCCGCCCACCCGGGGGTCGAGAGGTCGGCCGCGGTCAGCAGCCGCACGTCCCCTCCTGGCCGGTGCCGGCGAAGGGCCCGGGCCCCCTCGTCCGCGGCGCTCGCCACCACGGCGATCACCCCGCCGGCTCCGTCGTCAGGAGGCTCCCGTCTCCTCCTCGCCGCCCGGCCAGACGACCCCTCGCCCCACGTCGGGCCGCAGCGACCGCTCGATGAAGGGCCGGCCGCCGCCACCGCCCTCGACCGGCCCGGCCTGCCCGGCCCGGTCGGCCTGCTCGGCCGGGAACTCGTCCGACTCCTTCTCCTTCATGACTTTCTCGTCCTCCTTGTCCTTGTCGTCCTCCTTCTCTTCCTTCTCCTTCTCCTTGGGGACGTTGTGCCACTTGCAACCCAGCTCGGGGTTGAACGAGCCGGGTCCCCAGTTCAGGGCGAAGACGCAGATGCGATGGAACCCCGACTGCACCGGCACCTCGACGTCGAACCCGTGGGCGTCGCCGTAGCCGGGGTGGGCGGTACCGACATCGGGGCGCGGGCGGTCGGCCCTGCCCTGCGCCCGGAACACGCCGTCGACGTAGACGTGGACGTCGATGGACGCAGTCGTGTCCGGGTCGATCGTCCAGCCGGTGACGCGCGCGCCGGCGGACGCCGGAGCGACGCTCTCGAAGTTGCCGAACGGCTCGGCGGCGACCGAGATCGTCCGGCAGCCGATCTGGGGGTTGTCCCACCCTTGGCCGACGTTGATGGCCCAGACGCACACCGTGTGGTCACCCGCGGGCGCGGGGACGACGAAGTCGAACCCGTGGGCGTCGCCGTAGCCCGGGTTGGCCGCCCCCACGTCAGGCCGGGGCCGGTCCGCCCTCGCCGCGCCGGCGAAGGCACCGTCGATGTAGACGTGGACGTCGATCGGTGACGCGGTGTCGGGGTCGATGGTCCAGCCCGACACACGGACCCCACCCGGCGCCCGCACCACTCCCTCGAAGTTGCCGAAGGGACGGGTCAGCCACGGATGCCGCTCGAGGCGCTGGGACCAGACGTCGATCCCGGGCGGCATGGGCCCGCCCAGCGACCGCCGCTCGTTGACGAGGGCTTGGAGCGTGCCCTTCATCGTGTCGATGGTGGCCTGGAAGGGCGGGTAGGGCCCCGTCACCGGGTCGGCCGGGCGGGACGGGTCCTCGTGCCCCCAGCGGCGGTTCTCCAAGGCCCAGATCTGTCTTCGGAGGAGGGCGATCGTCGTGGGCAGGACCCAACGGCGGCTCCCTCGGGGGACCTGCGCGAGGACGTCGGCCGCCCGCATGTACCCGTAGTCCCGCGAGATCTGGATGAGGCCGGGGTCGACGACGGTGGTGTCGTGGATCTCCTCGTCCGGCCGGATCGAGAAGATCTGGGTGCCGGGCGGGGCGGCGATCCGGGCGTCGTCGCGCGAGACCTCGTTCACCAAGAGGTCCTGCACCGAACGGGAGACGGTCGCCAGCATCCTGGCGGTCGCGTAGGAGCTCTCCGACGGTCGAGAGTCGGGTGGCGATGCCGAGATGGCGTAGACGGTCGTGGCCCCGAGGTCGACGGCGACCTGGAGGGGCAGCACCTCGCGGACCCCTCCGTCGACGCACGTGTCCCCGGCGATGGGCCCCACCGGCAGGAACACCCCGGGGATCGCCGCCGACGCCAGCACCCCGGTCCTGAGGTTGACCGGCGGGGCGGGGACGCCCGAGGCGTTGGCCCGCTTGCACTCCTCGAGCTGGCGGGCCAGGGGGTCGAGCTGGGCCCTGAGGGACCTGATCTCGGCCACCAGGGCCGGCTTCTCGGAGGGGGCGGCCGTCTCGAGCTCGGCCTGCCTGGCGGCGATCTCCTGCTGCAGGGCGGCGATCTGGTCGGCCAGCGGCCGGCACGCAGCGGGGATGCTGGGATAGACGAGCGCCGGTGTGCCGTCCCGCTCGACCACCTGGCCCGTCTCCGTCACGTACCGCAGCCGCCCGCTCTCCAGGCCCACGATCGCCAGCCGCAGCTTGCGCCCGGAAGCCCCCCAGGCCGCCACCTTGCCCGTGTCGAGGTGCTGGTCGAGCTTCTGTTGGATGGGACCGAGGTTGAAAAGGGCACGAGCCTGCCTGGCGATGATGCCCAGGGACTTCAGGAGCGAGCCGCCGTCCCCGAGGAGGAAGGCGGCTCCGGCGATCTGGGTGGCGAACCAGCTGAGGTCGCCCCACTGCGGGTAGGAGTCGGCCGGCGCCTTGACGTTGAAGTCGCTGCTGCGTCCGGTGAGGACGTTGCGCACGGCCGGGTGCATGTCGGGGTGGTGGAGCCAGGCCTCGTCGGTGTACATGTCGGAGTTGCGCTCCAACGACTCCCAGATCCTCTCGAGCCCGGTGAGGCCCTGGGTGGGGTCGGCGGGGTTCTCGCCCTCCGCCAGCTTGGCGGCGTTGATCGCGCCGACCGACGTGCCGGACAGGATGTCCGGCCTGATGCCCTGGTTGTACAGGAAGCGAAGCGCTCCCACCTGGAAGTCGCCCTTCGCACCACCGCCGCTCAACACGATCCCGATGGCCATTCCCGCTCCTCGCACTTGTGCCGGGGGAAGCCCCCATTCTCGTCGCTGGCGTGGCTAGCCTTCGATCCGGACATGGATTCCCAGCCCTCCGCACCTCCGGTGGTGACGGTGGTCGTGGCGACGGAGCAGGGGGACTGGTTCGAGGAGACGCTGGCCGCCGTGGGCGCCCAGGACTACCCGAACCAGTCGGTCCTCGTGGTCGACGGCAGCGGTGGCGACCCTGCGCCCCGAGTGGCGGCTGTCCTCCCGGACGCCTACCTCCGCCGCCCCGGCAACGGGAGCAACTTCGCCGCGCTCGCCAACGACGCCCTGGAGACGGTGCAGGGCGCCGCCTTCCTCGTCTTCTGCCACGACGACGTGGCTCCCGAGCCCGACGCCGTCCGGCTCATGGTGGAGGAGGCGCTGCGGTCGAACGCCGGCATCGTGGGGCCCAAGCTCGTCGACTGGGACGACCCGAAGCGCCTCCTGGACGTGGGCCTGGCGGTGGACAAGACCGGGGCGTCGCGGCCCCTCGTCGACCGCGGGGAGCTCGACCAGGAGCAGCACGACGGCGTGCGCGACGTGTTCGCCGTCTCCAGCGCCTGCATGCTGGCCCGCAGCGACCTGTTCTTCACGCTGGGGGGGTTCGACCCGGCCATGGGCGACCACGGCGCCGACGTCGACCTGTGCTGGCGGGCCCAGGTGGCCGGCGCCCGGGTGATGGTCGCTCCGAGCGCCCGGGCGCGCCACAAGGAGGCCGGGCGGGAGGCGACGGTCGACCGCCACAGCGTGCGGCTCGCCGCCCGCCACCGGCTGCGCTCTGTCCTCAAGAACTACTCCGTGCTGCACCTGCTTCGGGTCCTGCCCCAGGTCGCGCTGGTCACCGTCGTCGAGGCGGTCCTCGCCGTCTTCTCCCGCCACTACTCGCGGGCCCGCGCGCTGGGCGCCGCCTGGCCCTGGAACCTCCGCCGGCTGGGGGAGCTGCACGCCCTGCGCCGGACGGTGCGGGCCAGCCGGGCCGTGCCCGACAGCGAGGTCCGTCGCCTCCAGGTCCGGGGCAGCGTGCGCATGTCCGTCTACCTGCGCCGCCAACTCCACGCCGAGGACCGGGCCCGGGCCCTCGTCACCGCCGGCCAGGAACTGGTCGGCCGGGTGGGGAAGGGCCCGGCCCAGGCGGCCGCCGCCCTGCTCGCCCTGCTCGTGCTGGCGTTCCTCCTGGGCAGCCGGCAGCTGCTCGGTGGGCGGCTTCCGGTGGTCGGCCAGTTCGCGCCGCTTCCCGGCGCCCGCACGCTCCTGAGCCACTACCTGCACGGCTGGCGCAACACCGGCATGGGCGCGGCGGCGGCGTCCCCGCCCGCCTTCGCCTTCCTCGGCGTGGGCGGGATCGTGCTGTTGGGGAAGGTCGCCCTCCTCCAGAAACTCCTCGTCATCGCCGCCTGGCCGGTGGCCGCGGTCGGCGCGTGGCGGCTCGGGCGCCCGCTCCAGTCGGGGCTCGGACGCCTCGTCCTCGTCGTCACCTACCTGGCCGTGCCGCTGTCGTACAACTCGCTGGCCCGGGGCCGCTGGGACGGCCTGCTCGTCTACGCCGCCGCGCCGTGGCTCTTCCTGCGGGTCGCCCGTCTGTGCGGTCTGCACCCCTATCAGCTGCACGACGACGACTTGGTGGCCGATGCCGACGGCGCCGGCGCCGAGGGGACCGGGGGGCGCCCGGTCGAGTGGCGGCTCGCGGTCGTCGGGCTGGCCGTCGGGCTCGCCCTCGTCGGCGCGTTGGCTCCGGCCGTCGTCGTGGCGGTGCTGCTCATGGCCGGGGGTCTGGTGGTTGGAAGCGTCGTCACCGGTACGGTGCGTCCCGCTGTCCGCGGGCTGGCGGCGACGGCGGCCGCCGTCGGCGGCGCGGCGTTGCTGCTGGCCCCGTGGAGCCTGGAGGTGGTCCTCGGCGGCGGCTTCGAGACGCTCACCGGCGTGCCGCCGCCGCCGGCCGACGCTCCCGGCTTGGGCGCTCTGCTCCGCTTCCAGGTCGGGCCGCTGGGCGCCGCCCCGGTCGGCTGGGCGTTCCTCGTCGCCGCCCTCCTGCCGCTCGTGCTCGGCCAGCGCTGGAGGCTCGACTGGGCGGTCCGCTGCTGGGCGATGGTCCTGCTGTCGGTCGGCGTCGCCTGGGCGGGCGGGCGCAACTGGTTCCCCGTGCGGGTCCAGGCGGCCGACGTCCTCCTTGCTCCGGCCGCCGTCGGGCTCGCTCTGGCCGCCGCCCTGGGGGCCGCCGTCTTCGAGGCGGACCTGTCCCGGTACCGGTTCGGTTGGCGCCAGGCCGCGTCGGTGGTCGCCGCCGCGGCGGTCACCGTGGCGACCGTCCCCGTGATCGTGGGGGCCGCCGACGGGAGGTGGCGGCTCCCGTCGACCGAGCTGGCCCGGTCGCTGGCCTGGATGGCGCCGACCCGGTCGGAGGGCAGCTTCCGGGTGCTGTGGTTGGGCGACCCCGAGGTCCTGCCCCTCGGCGCGTGGAACCTGGGCGACGGCGCCGCCTACGCCACGTCCCGCGACGGGATGCCGGTCGCCACCGACCTCCTGCCGGGGGCGCCCTCGGCGGCCACCCGCCGGATCGTGGCCGCCCTGGGCGAGGCGCAGCGCGGTGACACCGCCCGTCTGGGGCGGCTGCTGGCGCCCTTGGCCGTGCGCTACCTGGTGCTGCCCCGCCAGCTCTCGGGGGGCGACCGCAGGGGCACGCAGCGGCCGCCACCGCCTTCCCTCACCGGGGCACTCCAGTCCCAGCTCGACCTCCGCCTCCTTCCGTCCGATCCGGCGGCGGTCGTCTACGAGAACACCGCGTGGGGCCCCGCCCGCGCCCTGCGCCCGATCGACGACCCCACGCTGGCGGCCGGCACCCGCGACGGGATCGGGACCGAGGGGGCCGACGGGGCCGACCTGAGAGGCGGTCGGCCGGTCCTCGAAGGGGTCGGTCCGGTGCAGTTCGCGGGTGAGGTCCCGTCGGCCGGGCGAGTGTTCGTTTCGGAGGCGCCCTCGTCGCGCTGGGAGCTCACCGTCGGCGGGCAGCAGGCCGCTCGGGAGACGGCGTACGGGGTGGCCAACGCCTACACCGCCACCGAGACGGGGAACGGCGTGCTGCGGTACCGCACGCCGCTGTGGCGCTACGCCGCCCTCCTGGGCCAGGTCCTGTTGTGGGTGGGGGCGGTGAGGGCCATCCGCGGCCTACGACGTCGGGCGGGGCGGGCCGGTCGGTCGCAGTGAGCCCCTCCCGGCGGGTGCCGGTCGTCGTGGCCATCCTCACCGTCCTCCTCCTCGGCGGGCTGGTCGACCGCCGCGACCGCCCGGCACCGTCGGCAACCACGCTGCCGCCGGTCCCCATGGCCGCCGCCGCCGACGCCCGCTCGTCGGCCTGGTACTGCACCGGGGCCACCGCCGCCAGGGACGGGGCCGCCGACGGCCAGATCCTCCTGTTCAACGCCGGGCGCCGTCGGCTGCGGGGGACGATCACCGTCTACCCCAACCAGGGGGAGGTGCGGCGCACGGAGGTGGAGGTGGCCGCCGCCAGCCGCAGGGCCGTCCGCCTGGCCGACGTGGCGTCGGCGCCCTACGCGTCGGCGGTCGTCGAGCTGGACGGTGGCGAGGCGGTGGTCGAGCTGGCCGCGACGGGAACCCTCGGCGACGCCGTCACCCCCTGCGCCACCGCCGCCTCGCCCCACTGGTACTTCGCCGACGGGGTGACGACCAGGGACGCCACCGAGGTCCTGCTGCTCTTCAACCCCTTCCCGGACGACGCCATCCTCGACCTCGTCTTCGGCACCGAGGAGGGCCAGGTCACGCCGCAGGCGCTCACCGGCCTCTCGGTGCGGGGGGAGGCGATGGCGGTCGTGAACGTCGGCGAGTTCGTGCAACGGCGCGAGCAGGTGACAGCCGCCGTCACCGCCCGCACCGGACGGATGGTGGTCTCCCGGCTCCAGTCCTTCGACGGGTCGGCCGGCCGCCGGGGCATGTCGCTGGCCCTGGGGGCCGCCGCCGTCGGTGAGCAGTGGTACCTCCCCGAGGGCCTGGTCGCCGACGGCCTCACCCAGCGCTACCACATCTTCAACCCGGGGGCCGAGGAGGCGGCGGTCGCGATCGAGCTGGCCCTCGAGCAGGGTGACGCCGAGCCCATCCAGCTCACCGTGCCCGCCAACTCGAGGGTCACGGTGGCCGCCAACGAAGAGACGCGGATCCCCAAGGGCGTGCCCCACGCCGCCACCGTGCGGTCGGTCAACGGCGTCGGCGTGGTGGTCGAGCGCAGCGTCGACGCCGCCCCGGCGGCCAGGCGCACCGGCTCGTCGCTGACGCCGGGCGCCCAGGTGACGGCCAGGCGGTGGGCCCTGGCCGCCGGTGCGGCGGACGACACCTACGACGAGTGGCTCGTCTTCCAGAACCCCGGGCCCAGGACGGCAGTGGTCTCGGTCCGGGTGCTCTCCGACGGGGGGCTCGTCTCCCACGACTCCCTCCAGGGGCTCGAGGTGGGCCCCGGCCAACGGCGGTCGGTGCGCCTGGCCGACACCGTCAAGGGGGCCGCCACCCCGGCGGTGGTCGAGGCCGACCAACCCATCGTCGTCGAGCGGGACGTCCACCGCCTCAAGGGGCTGGGGACGGCGATGTCGATCGGTATCCCCCTGCGGGATTAGCCGCAGCCGCAGCCACCTTCCCGATCAAGTTGGGCCGAGCGGTCCTTGGCGAGCGACCATCATGGGCGGTGATGCGATTCCTGCTCGTCGCCACCGTGGTCCTGGTCGCCGTGGTGGTGGCCGTCGTCCTCGACCGCCGGCGGCCGGAGGCGCCCACCCAGGGCCCCTGGGCCGTGCCCGCCCAGCTCGACCGGGCCGACTTCGGGCGCCCCGAAGCCCCGTGGCTGGTGGCGGTCTTCACGTCGGCCACGTGCGACTCGTGCGCCCGGGCCATGGAGAAGGCGCTCGTGCTGGGCAGCGACGAGGTGGCGGTCGAGGAGGTCGAAGTGTCGGCCCGTCCCGAGGTGCACCGCCGCTACCACGTCGACGCGGTGCCCACCATCGTCGTGGCCGACGACGAAGGGGTCGTGCGGGCGTCGTTCGTCGGCCCGCCGACCGCCACCGACCTCTGGGCGGCGGTGGCCGAGGCCCGCGACCCGGGTTCGACCCCCGAGCCCGATCTCGGGCGGCCTACCACCTGAGCGGTCGGCGGCGACCGCGCCCCCGGAGCCCTCGAGGCCGCGCTGGTAGCCTCGCCTCCTGTGACCTCGGGGCCACAGATGGACGTCAAGGGCCAGAGAAAGCCACGAGGTCGCCGCCGGTTCACGGCCGAGGCGCCTGCCCGGGAGGCGCCGACCGCGCCGGCGGCGGCACCCCCAGTCGCCGAGGAGCCCGGCGAGGAGGCACCCGCGCCCGAGGCCGGCAGCCCGGCGGACCCGGCGGAGGACGAGCCGGACGTTCTGGCGCGCCAGAAGCGCGAGATCCAACCACTTTCGTCACCCAATTCGTCGGCGGGTGCGTCGCGGCGGGACCGGCTGGCTCGGGAGCGGGCGGCCGAGGCCGAGGAGATCGAGGCGGCCGCGCTGGCGGGCCGAACGAAGCCCTCGCGACGGGAGCGGCGGGCGGAGAAGCGGGGCCGGCGCAAGGGCGCCGAGGAGTCGCCGCTGGCGGCGACACCACCCGACGCCGGCGCGCCCCGGGTCGAGCACGAGCCGGTCGGGATGCCTCGGGTCGCCGCTCCCCGCGCCGCCGCTCCCCGCGCCGGCGCGGCCCACGCCGGCGCCACTGACACCGCCGCCGTCGCCCCCCAGGCCGTCGCCACTCCCGCCACTGAGCCGGCCGAGGGCGCGGTCGCCGACGCCGGGGCCCCGGACGGCGCCACCGCCGACGCCGAGCCCGAGGATGCCGCCGACGAGGCGCCCGCGGCCGCGGTCGCCGACGCCCAGGAGGCGGCGCCGTTCGCCCCGTCGCGGCCACCGCCCAGGAGGACGCCACCGCGTCCGCCGACCGCCCCCCCGGGACGGCCTCCGTCCGCCCGCTCGGCGGCGAGGGCCAAGGTCCTGCGCCAGCGACGCCGGCGGCGGCGGACGATCATCGGTACGACGGTCCTCCTGACCGTCGTCAACCTCCTCGTCGGTGGCGGCTACGCCTACTTCCAGTGGCGGCTCGACCAGATCAGCCGCCTCGACGTCCCCGGCCTCACCGACGACGTGCCCGGCGAGGTGATGAACGTCCTCCTCGTCGGCTCCGACAGCCGCGAGCGCTTGACCGGGGAGGCGGCGGCGCAGGCGGGCAAGGACCAGGTCGAGGGCCAGCGCAGCGACACGATCATGGTGCTGCACGTCGATCCCCGCCAACGCCGGGCCGCCATCCTCTCGATCCCCCGCGACCTCTACATCCCCATCGCCGGAACCAACCAGTCCGACCGGGTCAACACCGCCTTCGCCACGGGCGGCCCCGACCGGCTCATCTCCACCCTGACCAACCTCGGCATCCAGGTGAACCACTACGCCGAGGTCGACTTCGTGGGGTTCAAGGAGATCGTCGACGCGGTGGGGGGCGTCACCGTCTTCCTGTCCCACTGGGCGCGCGACTTCACCAGCGGGCTCGACGTCCCCCGCACAGGGTGCGTCGACCTCGACGGCACCCAGGCCCTCGCCTACGTCCGCAGCCGCAACTTCGAGCGCCTGATCGACGGCAAGTGGGTGGCCGACCCCCGTGGTGATCTGGGCCGCATCGAGCGCCAGCAGGACTTCGTCCGCAAGGTCATGAAGAAGGCAGTGCGGACGGGGATCACGAACCCCATCACCCTCAACCGCCTGATCGGCATCGGGGTACGCAACCTCACGGTCGACGCCACCATGTCGACCTCCGACATCACCAACGTGGCTCGCCGCTTCCGGTCGGTCAACCCCGACTCCGTCGAGACGCTCGTCCTGCCCACCACGCCGCAGCGCATCGAGGGCCAAGACGTCCTGGTCCTCAAGCAGGACGAGGCCCGCGACGAGATCGCCAAGATCAACGGGCTCATGCCCGTTGGCGGCCCGCCGACGACCCCGCCTGCAGCGCCCACCCCGACGCGGGCTCCCGACCGGCCGCCCACCGATCTCTCCGACGTTCGGCTCCAGGTGCTGAACGGCAACGGCGCGCGGGGCGCCGCCGGGATTGCCGGCGAGGCACTGAAGGCGGCCGGGTTCACGGTGGCCGGCACCGGTGATGCGGCG
Organism: Acidimicrobiales bacterium; assembly: GCA_036260255.1. Classification (GTDB taxonomy): domain Bacteria; phylum Actinomycetota; class Acidimicrobiia; order Acidimicrobiales; family AC-14; genus DASZJY01. The sequence continues at coordinate 35,180 of DATAAF010000096.1, forward strand.
ACCGCCCCTCGCACCCTCGTCCGCTACCGACCCGGCCAGCAGGTGCCCGCGCAGATCATCCAGAACGGCCTCGAGACCGGCGCTCAGCTCCGGGAGGACGCCACCCTGAGGAACATCGACGTGGTCCTCGTGCTTGGAACGGATTACAAGGGCTTCAAGCCCGCCCCGGCCCCGGGCGCCGGGGCGACGAGCCCCCAAGCGCCCCCGACCACCGATGAGCCGCCCTGCTGATGACCGAGCCGCGCACCGATCGCCGGCCCGTCGCGGTCGTGATCCTGACCTGGAACGCGCTCGCCTTCACCAAGAGGTGCCTGCGCGCGCTGCGCGAGACCACCGACCACCCTGCTTGGCGGATCGTGGTCGTCGACAACGGCAGCACCGACGGGACGGTCGAGTGGCTGTCGGGCCTCGACTGGATCACCCTCATCGGCAACGGCCGGAACCTCGGCTTCACCAAGGCCAACAACATCGGCATCGCCGCCTGCACCCCCGACGAGGACGTCGTCCTCATGAACAACGACGTGGTGGTCGTCGACCGCACCTGGCTCAGGCGGATGCAGGACGCCGCCTACTCGGCACCCGCCGTGGGCGTCGTGGGCACCCGTATCGTCGACGGTGAGGGCGTGCTGATCCACAGCGGCGCGTTCATGCAACCGATCACGCTGCGGGGCCAGCAGATGGCGGGGCCCGAGCTCGATGTGAACCAGTGCGCCCGCGACCGCGAGGTCGAGTCCGTCGTCTTCGCCCAGGCCTACATCCGGCGGGACTGCCTCGACCGCATCGGCCTCCTCGACGAGCGGCTCTTCGCCTACTTCGAGGACAGCGACTACTGCCTCCGAGCCAAACGGGCCGGGCTCAGGGTGCTGTGCTCGGGGACGTTCCGGCCGCCCGTGCACTTCCAGAGCACGAGCACGAGGGAGAACAAGGTCGACTTCTGGACGATCTACAACCGCTCCCAGAAGGTGTTCAGGGCGCAGTGGGCCAGGTGGTTGGAGGAAGAGCGGTACGACGGCGAGCTCGTCTGGCACTCGGTCCTGCACCAGCCTCTCGGCTACGCGGTCCAATCCCGCCGGCTCATGTGGGCGATGCACTTCGCCGGGCTCAAGGTGGCCTATCGCAACGCCTACGGTGCCTCCGAGGACCCGCCCAACAACCTGCTGCTCGACGACCTGGTGAAGCGCCGGCCGCGACTCGATGTGCCCCAGCTCGCCCTGTGCCAGGCCGACGCCTTCGGGCGGGTGCGGGGTCGCACCAAGGTGGGCTGGTCGATGCTCGAGGTCACCGGCCTCCCCCCCGAATGGGTACAGGGGTGCAACGCCATGGACGAGGTCTGGGTTCCCGCCACGTTCAACGTGGAGACCTTCCGGCACAGCGGCGTGCGCGTGCCCATCCGGGTGATGCCGTTCGGCGTCGACATCGACTACTTCAACCCGGACATCACCGGCTACCGGCCGTCCACCCGGTTCACGTTCCTGTCGGTGTTCGAGTGGGGCGAGCGCAAGGCGCCGGAGCTCCTGCTCCGAGCATTCGTCGACGAGTTCAAGGACTCCGAGGACGTCCTCCTCCTCCTCTCCGTCTTCAACCGCGACCCCACCGTCGACGTCGAGGCCGAGATCGCCAAGCTCGAGCTGGCGCCCGGGGCCCCGATCATCGTCATGGTCAACCCGAGTTTCCCCGACCACCAGATGGGGGCGCTGTACCGCTCCGCCGACTGCTTCGTGCTTCCCACACGGGGCGAGGGTTGGGGTATGCCGGTGCTGGAAGCCATGGCCTGTGGCCTGCCCGCCATCGCCACCGCCTGGAGCGGCCCCGCCGACTTCCTCACCGACGAGGTGGGCTACCCGTTGGCGATCGAGGGGCTGGTCCCGGCGGAGGCCCGCTGCCCCTACTACGCCGGGTTCGAGTGGGCCCAGCCGGACTACGAGCATCTGCGGCATCTCATGCGCCACGTCTTCGTCAACCCCGACGAAGCACGCGCGCGGGGGCTGGCGGCGGCCGCCGAGGTGGCGTCCCGATGGACGTGGGAGCACAGCGCCCGTCAGGTCCGCGACCGCGTCCTCGAGCTGGGCTAGGGCATGAGCAGACGCGATGCGACGGTGTCCCCGCCCTCAGGGGCGGCGCCAGGGGACGGCTAGCCTGCGGCTGTGGTACCCCCGGACATCTCCGGCCCGCCAGTGCTCGTGCAGCCGGCCCCGCGGCGCGACGAGCGCCCCTCCATCAGGGGGATCGCCGACAGCGTCAGGGAGCTGGTCGGGGCCCGCGAGCTGACATGGGCCCTCGTGCGCCGGGAGCTCACCGCCCGGCACCGAGGGACCTTCCTGGGGATGCTGTGGTCGCTCACCACGCCCCTGCTCTACGTCGCCTTGTACTACTTCATCTTCCGGTTCATCTTCGACGCCAAGGCCGTCGGCGACGCCGTCCGACCCGACGGGCGGGCGGTCCCCTTCGCCGTGTACTTCTTCGGCGGGCTGGTGATCTGGAACCTCTTCAGCAACGCGGTGGGCACGTCGACCGGGAGCGTCACCGGGTCCGGGTACCTGCTGAGCAAGGTGTACTTCCCCCGCGCCGTTCTTCCCCTGAGCACCGTGCTCTCGGCGACCGTCACCTTTGCGTTCGAGCTGGCCGTTCTCTTCGTGGCCACGCTTCTGTTCGCCGGTCTGCCCAGCTTCCACCTGCTGTGGCTGCCGGTCATCATGTCGGTGGTCGTCGTCCTGTCCTTCGGGCTGGCCCTGCTGCTGTCGGGGGTGACCGTCTTCCTGCGCGACGTCGCCCACTTCATCGGCGTGTTCCTCCAGATGTGGTTCTGGGGAACGCCGATCATCTACTCGCTCGACTTCGTCGCCGACCACGGTTGGCTCCGGGAGCTCATCGAGCTGAACCCCATGACCGGCGCCGTCGTCTCCTTCCGCAACGTGGTCATGCTCAACCGCGCCCCCGACTTCGATCTACTGGCGTACGACGCCGTCGTAGCCCTCGTCGCCCTCGTCGTCGGGGCCGCCCTGTTCAGCCGGTGGCAGCGGACGTTCGCGGAGATCGTGTGAGGCGCGTCGAGCCGTGAGTGACATCGCCATCACGTGCGCAGGCGTCTGGAAGAGCTATCGCATCTATCACCAACGGGCGCACACGCTGAAGGAGAGAATTCTCGCACGGGGCCACCGCTACGAGGACTTCTGGGCGTTGAAGGGCGTCGACTTGGAGGTGCCCGCCGGGACGACCGTCGGCGTCATCGGGCCCAACGGCTCGGGCAAGTCGACCCTCCTCAAGACGATGGCCCGCATCCTCACCCCCAACCGGGGGCGGGTGACCGTCAACGGCACCGTCTCCCCCCTTCTCGAAATCGGCACGGGCTTCCATCCCGAGCTCACCGGACGGGAGAACGTCTTCCTCGGTGGGACCCTGCTCGGTGAGAGCAGGCGGGCGGTGGAGCGCCGCTACGATGACATCGTCGCCTTCGCCGGGATCGAGCCGTTCATGGACATCCCGGTGAAGAACTACTCCAGTGGCATGTACGCGCGCCTCGCCTTCGCCGTGGCCATCAGCGTCGACCCGGAGATCCTCATCGTCGACGAGGTCCTCTCGGTGGGCGACGAAGAGTTCCAGCTGCGCTGCTACGAGCGCATCGCCGAGCTGCGGGCCCAGGGCCGGACGATCGTCCTCGTCTCCCACAGCCTGCCCACCATCCGCACGATGTGCACGACCGCAGTCTGGATCGACGCCGGCACGGTGCGAGCGGTCGGCAGGGCCGCCGACGTGGTCGCCGACTACCTCGCCGACGTGCACCACGAGACGTCGAGCCCGCAGGCCCCGGGGCCCTCCGGCCGCCGCTACGGCTCGGGAGAGGCAGAGGTGCTCGACATCTCGGTCCGCGACGAGCAGGGAGCGGTTGCCGAAGCATTCGTCACCGGCGACCCGATGACCATCCGCGTCGTGTACCGCCTCAACCGGGAGGTGGAGAGCGCGGTGTGCAGCATCGGCGTGCTGCGGTCCGAGAACCTCGCCTACGTCTTCGGGCAGAACTCCGCTCAGGCCGGTGTCGCGCTCGAGCCGTCGGGAGAGGGCATCGTCGAGCTCACCGTCCCTCGGCTGCCTCTTCTCACGGGGCACTACCTGCTCACCGTCGCCCTCCACGACGAGGCGGCCAACCTCATGTACGACTGCCACGACCGCCGTCACTCCTTCAGCGTCGCCGCCGACCCGGCGTTGCCGATCGAAGGCGGCATCGTCCACGTGGCCGCCGAGTGGAAGGCCCGCCCCGCACCGGTGCCCGTGCGATGACCCCCGAGACCGCGGTCCCCAAGATGATGACGAGGGTCGAGTCGACTCTCTTGCGCGCCGTGCGAGGAGGTGAAGGCCCGGGGGCCCCGGGGCCGCTCTTCGTCTACGCCGAGGGCGACGACGACCTGGGCATCGCCCACCTCCGCGATCCCGCCACGATCCGGGTGGAGTTCCACTCCGGGTCCGACCGGCCCGTCGTGGGCCCGGCCATCCGGTTCGCCAAGCGGGCGGTGCGGCGCCTCCTGCGATGGTACGTGACGCCGATGTGGGAGCAGCAGAACCGGTTCAACCACGCCCTTCTCGACATGCTCGAGAAGTTGCGGCTCCAGAACGAGACCCTGCGCGCCGAGCTCGACGAGCTTCGCCGGCGAGAACCGACGGCCCAGGACGGCGGCGCGGTGGGCCCGCCCAGTGACGGGCGCGCGCCCGACGGGGCCCCCGCGCCGGTTGACGTTCGCGGGTAACAAGGGTCAAATGGGGCCGCTCATGGCGAGGATGGTGTCGTACGCCCAGAACGCGGAGGACGTTCTCCTCGACCGTCTCTTCGCGAGGGGGTTGAAGGGCTTCTACATCGACGTCGGGGCGATGGACCCCGTCCACAACTCGGTCACCAAGCACTTCTACGACCTCGGTTGGAGGGGCATCAACGTCGAGCCCGCCGAGGAGCCGTTTCGCCGGCTGCGAGAGGTGCGGACGCGCGATGTCAACCTCGGCGTCGGAGTGTCGGACGAGGCGGGCACCCTCACCTTCTACGAGGCGCCACCCGACACGGGCGACTCGACGTTCTCGGCCGAGCACGCCGCTCGCCACCGCGCCAGCGGCGTCGTCTTCTCGGAGCGCTCCGTCCCCGTCGTGACCCTCGCCCAGGTGTGCGAGGACCACGTCGAGGACGAGATCGACTTCGTCTCCGTGGACGTCGAAGGCCACGAAGACCGCGTGGTGGCCGGGGCCGATTGGAAGCGGTGGCGGCCCCGCGTCGTCCTCATCGAGGCGACCGAGCCGGGAACGACGGTCCCGAGCCATGACCGATGGGAGCCGACACTGCTCGAGGCGGACTATCTCTTCGCCGCGTTCGACGGCCTCAACCGCTACTACGTCAGGGCGGAGGACGCCCAGCTGCTGGATGCCCTGCGTACCCCGGTCAACGTCTTCGACGACTACGAGCCATTCCGCTATGTGCAGCCACTGCAAGAGCTGCGTCAGGGCTACGAGACGTCGCAGCGCCATCTGGTGGCGGCTCGAGCCTTCAACGAGACGTTGTGGCACGAGTACAACGACCTGCTCCAGGAGCACGCGGAGCTTGAGCCCGAGCTGAGCATGCTGCAAGCCGAGTTCGAGCGCCTCTACCGCTCGCTGGCGAACACGCGGGCGCACTACGAGGCCTTGAACACGGCGATCGAGGCGGCGCAGTCGCAGTACGAGCCGCTCGCCCGGGCCGCCGGAGAGGTCCGAGCCCAGGCGGAGGCGATCCACGCCCTCTTCGAGGGCATCTCCCCGGGCGGGCTCGGCGTCGCCCGCCGGCTGACCCGCCTCTCGGGCCGGTTCCCCGGCGCAGCGAAGACGGTGACGCGCACCGCCCGTATCGCCCTCGCCGCCAGGCGCAAGCTGTCTCAGGTGGGCGGCGGCTGACGCCGACGACCGTACCGCGTTCGGGCCGCACGACCGGTCACGACACGTGCAACCAGTTCTGCCGGGCGGCGTGCTCTGACAGCCCGCGGTCGGGCTCGCAGCGGTAACCGAGGGCCTGGAACGCGTCCTTGTGGTACTCGGCGATGGCCCGGGCGTGACCGGCGAGGACGAGGTCCCGCCACAGCCCTGGCTGGCCCTGCCAGAAGTGTTGGTTGGGACAGGTCGGGCGCAGCTTCTCGATGCGGCAGCTGTCGATGACATCGCGCATAGCGGCGCCGGGCGCCACCCCTATCGTCTCGACCAGTCGTTCGAGCTGACCCACGGGATCGCGGACCACGTCCTCGTAGCGGACCCGCAGCACGGCCGGATCGGCCCACCACTCGGGGGTGACGGAGAGCAGGGCGGCGGCCCGCCGGCTCTGGGCGTAGCGCAGGAACACGTCGCTCTGGGGGTCGGCGCCGGTGAGGGCCGCCTCGTTGCCGCCCTCCCCCTCCAGCCACCGCCGGGTGAGGGGTTCGCGGGGTGCGAAGTGAAGGATCGAGACGAGGACGTCGAGCGGGTGGCGTGCCGAGCTCACCACGACGAACCGGCGGTCCCGGAGCGTGCCGACGAGCGGTTCGACGTGGTGCCAGTGGATCTGGACGACGACGCCGGGGGGGAGCTGGTCCCAATCGAGGTCGGCTGGGTTGTGCACGGCGGTCTCCGGCACGCCGTACATCCGGCTGAGGAGGTAACGCAGCCACGTGTTACCGGTGCGAGGCGTGCTGACGATGGCCAGTCTGACCATGTATCACGACGAAGGGCGCAGATGCGGCAACAGACCTTCCACGCGCCGACGCGCTGTTGACCCCTCAGCACAGACCAGCACGTCGCAGTACACATGCTGCTCGGCCCATCGAGCGACCTGCTCCGCCTCAGAGGTGACCCCGACGAGACAGCCGAGGTTGTTCAGGCAGACGAAGCACAGGTAGTCGAGGGTTTGCAGCCATGCCACATCGGCGGCTGGCTCGGACGCCATGAGGATCGGGCAGAATTCGAAGAAGAGGATCGGCCGATCCCGCCTCAAGACCTTCTCACCGCCGCGAAGGACTTCCATGTCATAGCCGTCGGTGTCGGTCTTGATAAAGGTCACCGGGTCGTGGTCGCCCAGCACCTCGTCCAGAGTCGTCATCGGCGCCGGTTGGCGACTCGTCAGATGCGGCATGTCGCGAATCGCCCCACTGGTGGCGTCGGTGTGGATGAAGCCACTGCCGGACTCGCGACCCACGAGATACGAGGAAACCTTCGCTTCCGTGAATCCGGCAGTCTTCAAGTTGTATTCGAGGAACGCTCGAAAACGATCGGACGGTTCAAAGGACAGGATGCGGGCGCGTGGCTTGACGGCAAGGATCTCCAGCAAGCTGGCCCCTATATTGCTGCCTACTTCGCATACCACCGGCTCGGGTTCAGGCACGAGCCTTTCCAGCAACGGTCTCAGGACCTTGTCCCATTCCCATCCCCGGGCGATGGCGGCTCCCACTTCGCTCCCCGTCGGATACACGAAAGGATTGCCGAGATATTGAACGACTTGACTGGGAATCCACCCCACCGATTCGCAGTACAGCCCCAGGCCGTCGGGTCGGGCCGCCGTCATGATCCGGCGTCCGGCCTCATTGGTCCGTGCGCCCTCGGATAGGCGACGACCGAAGTGCCCTTGGGTCCGGCCGGCGGCAGCAGAAAGACGCCTTGGGGGACGGTGACGGGGAAGTCGGCGTACTCGAGCATGCGGCACAACGCCGCCGTGCTGTACAACCAGAACGTGTTGCTCTCCCCCGGCTCCGTCTCCAGCCCGGGCGCTCCGAACGACATCACCGGCCGGCCCGGCAGGAGCGTCTCGCCGTGCTCGTCCACCGCCGTCTCGATCACGGCCATGTCCCTGGTGACGGAGCGGATGCGCTGCAGCGCGAGAAGCGGGTTCTGCAGGTGGACGAGCAGCGAGCCACAGAACACGACGTCGAACATGCCGACGGTGTAGGGCGACAGGTCGTACACGCTGCAGTACTGGTACTCGACCCGTGACCGCCTCATGGCGTGCGCCAGCCGAAAGTGGTCGGGCCACGACTGGACGTCGTCGAGGGCGCCGATGCGTGACCGCATGCGCGGCACCCAGTCGCAGTCCCCGACCCGTGCGACGTCGACGGCGACGACCCGATCGGCGCCCCGCTTCTCCATCTCGAAGGCGAAGAAGCCGTCGCCCGTGCCCACGTCGAGGGCCGTCTTGCCTTCCAGCGATCGAGGGATCCCATAGCGACCCACCACCGGGCGGTGGTCGAAGTGACCCTTCGAGACCAGTCCGTTCCCGAGCTCGATGGTGTGGTACCAACCCGCCAGTCTCGGGTCGTCGGGGCTGGAGGGGAGCGCGCTCATCGGGGCGCGCCATCCGACCGCTCGGGACCCGACCACCAGGCGACCGCCTCTCGAACGGCCGGCTCCGGGTCGCCGCGGAGGGCCGTCATGGCCGCAGCCACGTCGGGATCGCCCAGGACGGTCGGGTCGGCGCCACGGAGGACGCGCGCCATGTACGCCCGGTGGTCGGGGTTGGGTGAGCGGCAGTCGGCGGCCATCCGCGCCGCCCGTTCAGCCGGCGTCAAGGATGGCGCGAACTGCCAGCGCCGCAGCGCCTCCGGCCGGTGCTTGAGCGCCAGGCAGTTCACCTCGGTCTGGGGCTGCATCACCCCGGGTTCGATGCGCACGAGTCGGTCGGACTCGACAAGGTAGTTGGTGTACCCGAAGGCCGCGAGCTCGGCCACCAGCTCCTCGGGGGTGGTGCCGAAGAACGCCAGGGTGTGCCCGTTCGACTCGTAAAGCACGGGCGGCGCGTCGTCGCCGCTGAGGACCCGGCGCATCCCCCGGAGGGCGGCGACCTCGGAGCCCTCGATGTCCATCTTCACGAATGCCGGCGAAGGAAGGCCCATCTCGGTCAGCAGCTCGTCGACGGTGACGGCCAGGACGGGTCCCGCCGGGAGCGGCTCCGCCGGGGTGGCCAGGTGGCCCCACGGGCCCCGCGCCGAGAACTCGACCGTACCGGGCCGGTCGCTCGCCACGGCGTGGACGACGTTGAGGTTGCGGAAGCGGTTTCTCGCCGCGCTGGCCCGCAAGAGGGCGGCATTGTCCGACGAGGCCTCGACGGCGACGACCCCCGCTTCGTGGGCGGCGGCGGGCAGGGCGAAGGTCCCGATGTGGGCCCCCAGGTCCACGACGACGTCGCCTGGCCGCACGATCTCCAGCATGAGGGCGACGAGGTGCTGATCGAGGGCGTAGCCGCTCGCCAGCGCCGCGCTCACCGGGTCGTCCGCCCCCGAGTCGAAGGTCACCGCCACCGTCCGGCCGCCGAGGTTGGCCTCGGCCGACCTCCATGTCGAGCGGTCGGGTTCGGGGGTCGGAGCCAGGCGCGTCTCGGGAAGCGGCTCACGGGACCGCCGGCGGTCGAGCACTGCCCGCAGGCGGGAGACGGTCCCGAGCAACCGTTCGACGTCCGCCTGCGCCTGGGCGATGTCGGCGAGCTGGCGCCGGACCTCGACCGCGTGCCCCGCGATGCCGCCAAGGCGTGCCACGGCCGTCTCGGCGTGCTCGGTGGCGGCCGCCAGCTGCTGGGCGGCGGCCGCTCGGCGGTCCTCCCACGAGCCACCCAGGGGCGAGGCCGGGGGGGGCGGCGGCGCCGCCGGTGCGCTCGCCGCCGGCGCCTCGGCCGTCGGCGCCCTCCCGGCGCCCGCCCCCAGGATCTCCCGGTTGGCGGCGACGATGGCGCCGAGCGTGCGCTCTCCCGGCTTGGCCCAGGCGTTGGGGATGCACGGATGGGCGTCGGACCGGCGCAGAGTCAGGTGGACGGAGCCGAACACGTAGCCGTCGTGGACGAGCACGACGTGCGGGAAGTCCCAGCAGGTGTACTCCGGCACCTCGCCGTCGCCTTCGGCCACCCGGGCGTCGTGGTCGGCCAGGGCTCGGGCAAAGTCGCGCCGGGTCGCGATTGTCCGCTCGGACACCTCGGCGTGCAGCTCGTCGACAGGCTCGAGCCCGCTGGCCTCGACGATATAGCGCTGGATCTCCGCCTCGGACAGGAGAAGGGTCGAGCCCGGCCACCCCACGCCGCCGGGCGGCCCGCTGAACCGGAACTCCGTCGACAGGGCCAGGATCCCTCCGGGCTTGAGGACCCGGCCCATCTCGTAGGCCGCGTTGGCGACGTCCTCCAGCTCGCCGAAATGCTCGATCGACCCCGAGGAGAAGACGCCGTCGAACGTCTCGTCGGGGTACCGGAGGGCACGACCGTCCATGTGCTGGACCACCAGCCGCTGGGAATCGAACTCGAAGGGGGCCACGAACGACGGGTCGATGAGCATGGCGACAGGGGCCAGCGGGCTCCACGCCCCGGCGTCGAGGTACCGGTCGGTGACGAACACCTGGCCGACGTGACGGCTGAGATAGAAGATCGTGTCCTCGGTGCCGGCACCCACGCCGAGGATCTTGGCGTCAGGGGCGATGGCGCCGAAGTGGCGGAGGGCCCGCACTGTCATCGCCACCTCCCAGTCCTTGCGGGCCTCCGCTCCCACGGGGAACTCAGGTGGGAAGTAGACCGCCTTGTGGTCGCAGACGTCGCGGATGACGGCGGCCAGCTCGGGATCCGAGAAGTCCTCGAGCTCGCACACCTTGTTGAAGTTCACGTCCTCGCCCCGGCCTGGCGGGTCCTGGCCCGGACCTCTTCGATGACCTCCAGGTAGCGCTCGGCCATGCGGCCGACAGTGGCCTCCCGTTCGAAGTACGAGCGACTCGCCTGTCCCATCCTTCTGCGTCGTTCCGGATCGGTCGCCAACCTCTTCAGCTCGGCGGTGAGGGCCGGCACCTCGTCGGGGCCGGCCGGGATGAGGCACCGAGCGGCCTCCGGCACGAACTCCCAGCCCCGTCCTTCACTCGTGACGACCGGCTTGGCCGCCGCCAGTGCCCGCACCAGGGTGGCGGAGAGATGGCTCACCGCCGAGGACCGAAGGTTCACGACGACGTCGCACCCGACCAGCGCGGCGTCGAACGTCCGGCGGTCGACCTGGCCGAGGAAGCGCACCGCCGAGGCGACCCCCAGATCCCGGGCGAGCTTCTCGAGCTCGGCCCGGTAGCGGGGGTCGAGGGCCCGGCCCACGACGAGGAGGATCGTGGTCGGGTTCGCGTCCAGCACCTCGGGCAGCGCTGAGATCGACGCCTCGAGTCGCTTGGTCGGGTGGACGATCCCGAACACGCCCACGACGAACGCCGAGTCCGGGATCTCGACGCGCCGACGGGCGAGCGACACCTCTCGTTGCCGCGGTCCGTGGTACGGGTCGGCGACCCCCATCATCACCGTCCTCACTCTGGCCGACGGGTACCGGGCCTCCAACTCCTGCCGCGCTCGCTCGTAGTGGACGATCACCGCCTGACTGCTCTCCATGATGCGCCCCAGCATCGGATAGTCGTCGAAGAGCTCTTCCCGCAGCGACGGCGGCCCGTCGCTGACGGCGTCGAACCGCCGGAGGGCCAGCCTCCCCTCGAGCTCCTCGAGCTCCTGGCGGAAGCGGTCGACCTGCCCGTGGATCTCGGCGTGGGCGTAGAGCAGGTGGCTCCAGGAGAGATCGTGGAGCACGACGACCCCGGGGTACCGCTGCATCGCGTCGTGCATGTACCAGTGGAAGAACGAGGTGCCCACCTGGTAGACGACCACGTCGAACCCCACCTGCGCCCGCCGCCGCTCGAAGGCACGGTAGTCGTGCACGGTGTAGGCGCGCAGGAGCTCGGTATCGGGGAGGAACCCCTCGTCGACGAAGACTTCGACGTGGCATCGTCGGGCCAGCTCGGCGAGCAGCTCGACCGAGTAGTCGGAGACGCCGCTCTGCTCCGGTGGGAGCGGCGCCCACAAGGCGATGTGCGGGCGCCCGGCGGGGCCGCGAGCCGGCTCGGGCAACGGGGTGAGAGCCTTGGCGTACGCCTCCAGGGTCCCCTGGGCCAGCCGGTCGCCCGAGAACCCGGCGGCGCGGCGGAGGCCGGCGGCAGCCATCGCCGCCCGGCGGGCCGGATCCTCGAGGAGGTCCGAGAGGGCCTGGGCCAGGCCCTCCACGTCGTCGGGGTCGACGAGGGCGGCGGCGCCGCCAGCGACCTCGGGCAGCGACGACGCCGTCGTCGTGATCACCGGAGCACCGCACTGCATGGCCTCCAGGACGGGAAGGCCGAAGCCCTCGTAGCGCGAGGGGTGGACGACGAGCGTCGCGGCGTTGTACAAGGCGGCCAACTCACGGTCTGAGACCTGCCCGGTGATGACCAGGTCGTCGCCGACGCCCAGCGCCTCGGCCATCGACCCCAGCATCACCCGCTCCTCGTCGCCGAGGTGGCAGGAGAACACCAGGGGGAACCTGGTGCGGAGCCGGCCGTCGATGCGCGCGTAGGCCTCCAGCAGGGCGCCGGCGTTCTTGGTGTGGTGAAGGTGCGTCACCGTCAGCAGGAAGCTCTCGGGCACGCGCACCCGGTGGCGGAGGGACGCCAGCACGGGCCGGAGCTCCTCGTCGGCGAGCGGCCGGAAGGAGTCGTCGGCGACCGGGCTCACCACGTCGATGCGGTCCTTCGGGAAGCCGAGGTAGAGGCTGGCGTCGCGCTTGGCCGATTCGGAGATGGCCAGAAGCCGCGTGGCCCGCATCACCATCGTCAACCCGTAGTTGTAGGCCGCCTTGTCGGGGTGCTCTGCCAGGTAATGATCAGGGAAGATCAGGGGGATGACGTCATAGAGAGTCGCCACCATCGGACAGGCGTCGAAGTCCATCAGGTAGGGGGGCTGGAAGAGGAACGGCGTGGTGGCGTGGTACAGGTCGACGCTCTGCCGGCACACCCAGTCTTGGAACTCCGCCGACCTCCGCAGGAGCGTCGTGTGGTCGGCGGGCATGTCGGCGCTCCAGCCCGGCGGGTAGCACACCGACACGCTGTGCGATGACCAGATGGCGGGGTCGACGAGCGACAGGTCGTCGCCCCGCCGGCACAGCAACAAGTACTCGTTGGTGGTGTCCGCCGCCACGACGTGGCGCAGCTGCTGCTGGGTGAACCGGACCATTCCTCGGTTGATGAGGCTCGGGCCGACGGCCAGGATCCTGAAGTCGATGGCGAGACGCACGGCGGACGCTTCTTCCAGAGGTCGGTGGCGTCGACCGGTCAGGGCGCGGCGGCGTCGAGCACGCACACCGACTGGCCGAACGAGTGGAGATCGTCGTCGAGGACGATGTTCTCCTCGTCTCCGTTGTACCACCGGCGCACGCGCCAACCGGCGAGGCGGGCGATGCTCTCCATGAAGTCCACCGACGTGGTGACGTTCCGGACCGCGCTCCACCGGGTGGCGTGGTCCCTCGCCGCCGAGGTCAGGAAGATCTCCCGAGAGACGGCGAGATCCATCGGAAGGCAGGAGAAGACGAAGATGCCCCCGGGACGGACGGCTCTGCGGGCGTCGACCAAGAAGTTGAAGGCGTCCTCGTGCTCGATGTGGGTGAAGACGGAGTAGGCGCAGAAGGCGTCGACGCTCCGGTCGGGCACCGCGAAGGTTGTGCCTTCCTGCTTGACCCAGGAGACACGGCAGGGAGGATCGGGGATGACAGGGGCGATACGAGCCTGTGCCCGCTCCAGCATCGACGGGGCGACGTCGGTGCCGATGTAGTGGCCGCCGACGAGGAAGGGGATGGCGTGGACGGCCATCCGGCCGATGCCGCACCCCAGGTCCACGAGCGTCGACTCCGGCGTCAGCCCCTCGGTGGTGAGAACAGCGAGCTCCCGGCGCCCGATGAGCTCGAACCACCCCGCGCCGACGACGTCGTCATCGGAGTGCGTCCGGGCGTGGGCCTCGTAGAGAGCCTCGTAGACGTCGGGCGGAGCCGCCTCGTTCTGCGGCACCGACGACTCGCCGATCGTGACCTTCGGCCCCAGCACGGAGCGAGCCAGCTGGCGGACCCTCTGCAAGCTCACGTGCGAGAAGAACGGTGACCGTCGGCGCGGGCCGGTCAGCTGCTGGTCTTGGCCCGACATCCCGATCAAGGGTACGACCACGCAGCCGCCCGCACCACATGGCTCCCACCGAATCGGTCCCTGGCTGCTTGTCCGACCGACGCGTCATGGGCCACGCTGTTGGGACCGTGGGACCCCAGCCGGACGGGCAGACCACCGACCTACTGACCGGGCAGCCCGACGCGGCGTCGATGCCGTGGCCGGGCGAGGAGCTCGTCGCCCGGGTCACCGGTGACGTCGACCGGTTCAACTTCTACCGGTCGGGAAAGGAGTCGGTCGGCGACATCGAGGCGGTGCTGGCCGTCATCGGACGGACGCTCGACTCGTTCCCCACGATCCTCGACTTCGGGAGCGGCTGCGGCCGGATGATGCTGTGGCTCGAGCACCTTGCCTCGAGATGCTCGCTGCACGGCGTGGACATCGACGCCCGGGCGGTGGCGTGGACGCAGGAGAACATCCCGTGGGCGACGTTCAAGGTGAACGATCCCCTGCCACCGCTCGACTACCCCGACGGGTTCTTCGACCTGGTGTTCAACCACAGCGTCTTCACTCACATCGACGAGCACTACCAGGACCGCTGGCTGGCCGAGCTGCGCAGGGTGGTCAAACCGGGCGGCTACGCGATCTTGAGCGTGCACGGCGAGGCCGCGTTCCGGATGTTCGAAGAGGCCGTCCACGGCATCGGAGGCGACTCCGGCGTGGTGCGCCAGGAGCTGGCCACCAAGGGCGTCTGCTACATCAAGGACGACGCGTTCACCGGTGGTCCCTTCCCCGACTTCTACCACTCGACGTTCCACGCGCCCTGGTACGTCTTCGAGCACTGGGGCCGCTACTTCGATGTCGCCGCCTACGTGCCCAAGGGCTCGATGGGCTACCAGGACTTCGTGCTGCTCGAGCGCCGGGCCGACGACGCCACCGCCGGAGGCACCGGCGGGCCCATCACCCGGGCCCGGCCCACCGCGTCGGCGGCACCGGCGGCGCCGTCCTCCGAGACGCTCCCGATCGAAGAGCGGCCGCTCTACCGCGCCGGCGAGTTGCTCCACCGAGGGGTCGAGCACCCGACCGGCGGCCGGCGGGCCCAGGCCGTCCGCCGCGTCCGCCTGCTGGCCGAACGGGTGCTCCGTCCCCACCTCCAGCACCAGCGCCAGGTGGACGAAGCGATCTTCACCGCCCTGTGGGAGCTCTACGAGACGGTGACGGCCAGGACGACCTCCGGCGGCGTGCCCCTCACCGAGCTCAACGCCCGGCTGTGGGACGCGGTGCGCCTCCAGGGCCAACGGATCAACCGGCTGGAGAACGACGTCTGGGAAGAGCTGCGGTCCCGCCGCGGCGACGCCGACGCCACCTGATCGCCCGGCGGCCCCCCGTCGCGCCGCCCTAACCGGCGGGCGGCGCCGCCGTCGTGGTGGTCGCCGGCGGCGCGGTCGTGGTGGTGGTGAGCGGCCCCAGGAGCGTTGTGATCGTCTCGAGCAGCCCTGGCGGGCTGGTGGTGGTGGTGGTCGGCGGCTGGGTGGTGGTGGTCGTGTCGGGCTCGGTCGTGGTCGTCGTGGGGCCGGTGGTCGTGGTGGAGGTGCTCGCCGGGGAGCTCGTGGTGGTGGAGGACATGCTCGTGGTGGTGGTGGTAGGCAGCGGCTCGGTCTCTGGCACGTCCCAGATCTGGTTCGCCCCTCCCAGCCAGTCCCACTGGATGATCGAGGCGCCGTCGTCGGACGAGGCCCCGGCCACGTCGGCGACCCTGCCGCTCTTGATGTTCAAGATGAGCTCCAAGCCCGTGTCCCCGTAGGGCAGCAAGAGCCACAGTTGGCTCGCCGAGCCGGCCCACGGGGTCTGCACCAGCGGTGCACCGGCGCCGGTGAACCCTCCGGCGACGTCGAGAACGAGCCCGCTCTGGGCCGACTGGATCAGGACGAGCGGCCACCCGTTGATCGTGGTCAGCTCGACGACGTTCCACTCCCGGTCGGCGCCGCCGGAGGACCGCTGGACCACCGGCGAGCCCAGGCTCGGGGACGCGACGAGGCCCATGACCTTGCCGCTGTGGACCGCCTTGATCTCGTCCTCAGGCGCCGAGATCGCCGGCCACACGCCCAACGCCAGCCCGAGGACGACCGTCGCCGTCACCGCCGCTGCGAGGATGTTCCGTCGTGAGGGTGCCATTCGCCGTGCTCCTTGGTCATGCCCGTCGACCCCGCTATTTCAGTTGATGGCAGTTCGGTGGCGACTGTCACCGGCCTTTCTCGCGGATCTCCCGGAGGCACGTCTCAACTTACCCAAAGCGCCTAAATTTCTCACATCGCCCGAGGGATTGTTCCTCGAGCCGCCAAGGGAACAGCCGGGGC
The DNA here is from genome assembly GCA_036260255.1 of Acidimicrobiales bacterium. GTDB lineage: Bacteria > Actinomycetota > Acidimicrobiia > Acidimicrobiales > AC-14 > DASZJY01. The sequence continues at coordinate 51,454 of DATAAF010000096.1, forward strand.
TGGCGCGGGGTGGGAGCGACCGGCGTGGGGGAAGGGGCTATGCCCTGACCGCCAGCGGCGTGTGGTTCGACGGGACGACCTCGTCGTCGGGCGGCGGACCCGGTGGGGTGCCGTCGCCGAACGGGCGCCCGCCCAGCGCCTCGCGCCCGTGCGGGGACAGCCATCCCCCGAGGGCGGGGCCGGCGGGGACGATCCCGGTCGGGTTGATGTCGGTGTGGACCTCGTAGTAATGGCGCTTGATGTGGTCGAAGTCGACTGTGTCGCCGAAGCCGGGCGTCTGGAAGAGGTCACGGGTGTAGGCCCAGAGCACCGGCATCTCCGAGAGCTTCTCCCGGTTGCACTTGAAGTGGCCGTGGTAGACGGGGTCGAAGCGGACCAGCGTCGTGAACAGGCGCACGTCGGCCTCGGTGACGGTGTCGCCCACCAGGTAGCGCTGCCGCTCCAGCCGCGCCGACAGCCAGTCGAGGCGGTCGAACAGGCGCCGGTAGGCCTTCTCGTAGGCGTCCTGGGTGCCGGCGAAGCCGCAGCGGTACACGCCGTTGTTCACGTCGCCGAAGACGACGTCCATGACCTCGTCGATCTCGTCCCTTCGGTCCTCGGGATAGAGGTCCGGAGCGCCCGGCCGGTGATGGGCCCGCCACTCGGTCGACAGGTCGAGGGTGATCTGGTGGACGTCGTTGGTGACCACGCGGCCGGTGGGCACGTCGACGATGGCGGGGACGGTGATCCCCCGGTCGTAGCCGGGGAAGCGGGCGAAGTACGCCTCCTGCAGGCGCTCGATCCCCAGGACGGGGTCGCGCCCGCCCGCGTCGAGATCGAAGGTCCAGCTCCGGTCGTCGTGGGTGGGGCCGGCGACGCCCATCGACAGCGCCCGCTCCAGCCCCAACAGGCGGCGGACGATGACGGCGCGGTTCGCCCAGGGACACGCCCGGCTGACCACCAGGCGGTAGCGACCCGGCTCGACCGGGAAGCCGTCGCGGCCGTCGGCGGTGATGCGGGTCGTGATGTAGCGCGTGTCGCGCTTGAACTCCCCCGCCGGGTTGACGTACCTGCTCTCGCCGTTTCGATCGCTCACCGGGGAGTTCCTTCCCCGGTCGAGCGAGATCTCAACGACCGGGGACGGGCTCCGGGTACGCCTCGTAGAGCAGCTCGCCGTCCGTGTTGAACACCCGCACCGACTTGAGGTCCTCGGCGTGCATGGGGACGGTGGTGGCCAACAGGCCGTGACCGTCGGCCAAGGCGAACCGCCCCACCGGGACGGCGGTGCCCTTGGCCGGCTGGGCCTCGACGACGTACTCGCGGTTGGACCCCGCCGGCCCGTCGAGGCTCACGACGAGCGACGCCGGGTCACCACCGTGGACGACGACCCGGCACGTCGAACGGCCGCTGGCCGAGATGGCGAGGGCCGTCCGCACCGGCTCCGGGCGGTCGTCGTCGGCGACCGTCTGGGCGACGAGCCCTCCGCCCACCGCCAGCATCACCACCGCGGCGGCTGCCGCCACCAGCGTCCGGAAACGGAGACGGCGGGGTCGCCGCTCCTCCTCGAGGCGGGCGAGCACCCGCGACTCGAAGCCGGGCGGCGGCTCCAGCTCGGGAGCGAGGAGGAGAAGGTCCTCGGCGACACGGGTGAGGTCGCCGACCAGCTGCCCGCACATGGGGCAGGAGCCCAGGTGCGTCAGCGCGTCAGCCCGCTCGCTCCCCGACAGGTCGCCCAGCGCCAGCTCGACCGACACCTCTCGCAGCTCGGCACAGTCGACCGAGCTCATCTCGGATCCCCGCCCCTGGTGACCCCCATGCCTTCTCGCACCTTCAACAACCCCTTCCGAATGCGTGTTTTCGCCGTTCCCAGCGGAATCCCTTCGCTCTCGGCGATCTCCTTGGCCGTGCGCCCGCACACGGCCGCCAAGAGCAGCGCCCGGCTCTGCTCCGGGGGCAGGGAGGCGATGACGTCATGCAGCCCCTGCACCTCCTGGCTCACCTCGGCCCGCGCCGCCGGCCCGCTGGATTCGCTGGCGAGAAGGTCGAAGTGGGCGATGATGGCGGGGTCGACCGGCTCGGGCCGTCGCAGGCGCACCGCGTCGAGGGCGGCGTTCCTCGTGATGGCGAGGAGCCACGTCGGCACCGAGCCCTTCCTCGGGTCGTACGCCGAGGCGTGCCGGAAGGCGCGTAGGAACGCCTCCTGGGCGACGTCCTCGGCCAGTGCCCGGTCGTTCACCACCGAGTGGGCCACGCCGAACACCCGCGACTGGTAGCGGCGGACGAAGCTGGCGGTCGCCTCCGGGTCACCGACACCGAAGCCGGCCAGCAGGGCGTCGTCGGACGCGGTCCACATCGAATGAACATACGGCCGGCGCGCCCGCCGAGATTGCGGGCCGCGCAGCTAACGTCGGCCCGGTGGACGGCGCCGGGCGGCTGCGGGTCGGCACGCTGAACTGCCGCAACACCGCCGACGGCTGGCGGCGGCGCCGCGCCGTCCTTCTCTCCCAGCTGATCGAGCTCGACCCCGACGTCATGGGCCTCCAGGAGCTGCGACGGTGGCCGAGCCAGGCCGGCTGGATCACCCGGGCGGTCAACCAGGCGTACGGCGACCCGGCCGCCTACCAGGCGCACCGCACCTACAAGACCGGCGTGTACCGGTTCTGGGAGGGCCTCGCCGTCCTCACCCGCCTGCCGATCGTCGATCGGGGGTGGCTCGACCTAGAGGCCGACCGCCGGGTGGCCACCTTCGTGACCCTGCGCGTCCCCGGCGGCGGCGTGCTCGCCTTCTACAACGTCCATCTCTCGGTCGAGGGCGCCGAGGCGCGCACCGCCCAGGCCCGGCTGCTCGTGCGATGGCTCGCCGAGCGGGCCGGCGAACCGCAGGTCCTCGTGGGCGACTTCAACGCCCGGCCCGCCGAGCCGGCCGTCGCCGTCCTGACCGAGCGGCTCCGGTCGGCTCACGCCGTCGTCCACCACCGCGAGCCCGAGAGGACTGTCCCGACGCCGTTGCGGGGACGGGCCCAAGGGCCCGACGCGGTCCTCGACTACATCTTCGTGAACGACCGCGTCGACGTCCACGACGCCCGCGTCACGTTCCAGCGGGCGGCGCCCGACGACCCTCGGCTGGTGGCTTCCGACCACTATGGCCTGATGGCCACTGTCTCGGTGCGGGCCTGAGCGTCAGCGGACCGGGAACCCGACCTCTTCGGTGGAGTCGGGGTCGCCGTTGTAGTTGATCGTGATCTCCTCGCCCTCGTCTATGTCGCGAAGAGCCACGAACTCGATGAGGCGCTGGCGCATGCGCAGCTGGGCGAAGGCGTTCGGCTGGTAGGAGTGGTTGAACAACGAGCCGTGGCCGAGGGCGATCGCCGTGGCGTCGTTGTCGTCGCCCCAGTTGAAGCAGAAGGCGCCGACCACGCTCTCGCCAACGAGCTCCCACTCGTCGGCGGGGATGACGATGACGGGGATGCGCTCGATGAGCTCGCCCTCGGTGAACCGCCGCCCGGCGACGATCCCCCTGCCCTTCCCGCGGATGGCCCGCACGTGCAACGGTCCCGTCGGCCCGGTCACCCGACTGGAGTCCCGTCGCGCAATCAGCCGTTCCACCACAGTTGGCGACACGATAGGTCACCGAGGCGTCGCTTCCGCCGATGCCGTTCAGGTAGGCGCCCGCTGGCACCGCCCCAAGCCCGGTCGCACCGTGGGACACCTACGGTCGCAGGGTGGGCGCTACCTTTCGTCGATGCAGCTCGGTCTGGCGCCGCCCGTCTCGGGCTCGTGGGCCACTCCGGCGAACTGCGCGGCCGTCGCCCGCAGGGCCGAGGAGCTCGGCTACGCCTCGATGTGGACGTTCCAGCGCCTCTTGTCCCCGCTCGAGGGCGACGCCCCTCTGCTGCCCCCGGTGTACCACCAGGTCCACGACCCCCTGGCGGTCCTCGCCTACCTCGCCGGGCACACGACGACCGTCCGGCTGGGCCTCGCCGTCGTGAACCTCCCGTTCTACTCGCCGATCGTGTTGGCCAAGCAGCTGACGACCATCGACCACCTCTCCGACGGACGGCTCGACGTGGGGCTGGGGCTCGGCTGGTCGCCCCACGAGTTCGAGGCCGCCGGCGGGGCTCTCCGGCGACGAGGCGCTCGGGCCGACGACTTCATCGGCTGCCTGATCGCGATCTGGACACAGGACGTGGTGGAGTACTCGGGCGAGTTCTACCGGGTGCCCAGGTCGCGAGTCGGCCCCAAGCCGGTCCAGCAACCGCACCCGCCACTCCTCCTCGGCGGGCTGGCCGAGCCGTCCCTGCGCCGGGCCGGACGGCTCGCCGACGGGTGGATCGTCAGCAGCCGGGCCGATCTCCGGCGGATCGACGAATCCATCGCCGTCGTGCGGTCGGCCGCCGAGGACGCGGGGCGCGACCCCGACGACCTGCGGGTGATCTGCCGGGGCGTGGTCAAGGTCCGCCCGGGGGAGCGGGCGCCACTCGTGGGCTCGCTCGACGAGATCAGCGCCGACCTGGCGGAGCTGGCGGGCAAGGGTGTCACCGAGACATTCGTCGACCTCAACTTCGACCCCGAGATCGGGTCCCCCGACGCCGACCCTCTTGAATCCATGCGTCGGGCCGACGAAGTGCTCGAGGCCCTCGCCCCGCGACCGAGTGCATTGGGTCAGGAAAGGACGTCATAGTGGCCACCTTCTCGGGGCCAGAGCCCGACACGGAGCAGGAGGCTGACATGGCAGAGGTGGCGTTCGCGGTGCCGGTCCTTCCCGTTGGCGAGGCGATCCTCGATGCCCCCGGGCTCGACCTCACCCAGCCACCACCGCCCCCGGACGTCGTCGTCGACTACCGGGCGTGAGGACGGTCGGACGGATGCCGAAGGTCGTCCGCCTCTACGGTCGCCGGCTCACGGTTGCGGGGAGCCACGGCGACGACTACTACCGCCAGATCCCCGACGGCGCCGATCTCACCGACGTCGTGCTGCGGGCCCTGGAATCGGTGGTCCTTCCAGACTCGGTCTGCCTCGACGTGGGTGCCAACATCGGCCTGTACAGCCTGGGGCTGTCGCAGCTGGTTCGGGACGGTCGGGTGTACGCCTTCGAGCCCTCGCCGGGCGCTCTGGAGTGGCTCCGCCGGAACCTCGAGGCCAATGACGTCACCAACGTCGAAGTGGTCGCGGGCGCGGTGAGCGACCGCGTCGGGACGGTGGACTTTCACGACGTCCCCTTCTTCACCGCTGGAAGCTTCACCGCCGAGGAGAGCTCGTACCTGGCGAGCGAGGCCGTGGGCTCGACTCTCGTCGAGGTTCCATGCACGACCCTCGACGCCTTCGTCGAGTCGTCCGGCGTCGAGCGAGTCGACGTGGTCAAGGTCGATGTCGAGGGAGCCGAGCTCTCCGTCCTGGAGGGGGCGAAGGGCCTGCTCGCCCGGGACCGTCCAACGGTGGTGATGGAGTTCAACAGCTTCGCCTTCTACCTGCACCACTCGGTGCTGCCTCAGGTTGCCCTGTCGCGCATCCAGGAGACGTTCCCGCACGTCTTCGTCATCGACAGGGTGGACGGCTCTCTGTCGCGGCTGTCCACGCCGGCCGAGGCGTACCGGTTCCTCTACCTCAACGGCATCCACGGTCCGGCCGACAACCTGTTGTGCTCGTTCAGCGACCTGCCGGTGGAGCGCTCCTTCAGGCTGCCCGAGGCGGTCAGCGGGCCTCCGCCACCTGACGCCCAGTCGGCGGCGGCCGAGGTCCAAGCGATGAAGCGCACGGTCTCGTGGAGGATCACCGCGCCGCTCCGCGCTGTCCGCACCAGCCTCGACCGCCAGCCCGCGCTCCGCCGTCTCCTCGACCGCCGCCGACCGGGCTAGGGGCCAGACCCATGCGCGATGCTCCGGAGGTGGTCGGCCGCGGCCGTACCGGGAAGCCGACGACCGTCTACCTGGAGATCGGGCGGCGGCGGGTGTTCGCGGGTGCCCTCGACTGGCCGGGGTGGTGCCGCGGCGGCAAGACCGAGGAGGCCGCCCTCGAGGCGCTGGCCGCCTACGCCGACCGCTACGCGCCTGTCGCCGCCGAGGCCGGCGTCGCCCTCCCCAGCGACGCCGCCGAGAAGCTGGAGGTGGTGGAGCGGCTCCCGGGAGGGGCGACGACCGACTTCGGCGCCCCCGAGGCCATCACCGAAGCCGACCGCCGCCCCTCGTCCAAGAAGGAGGCCGAGCGCCAGGCCGCCCTGATGGTGGCGTCGTGGGCCGTCTTCGACCGGGTCGTCGCCGGCGCACCGGCCGAGCTGCGCAAGGGGCCCCGAGGGGGCGGCCGGGACCGCGACGCCATCGTCGACCACGTGCTCGGCGCCGAGGCGAGCTACGCCCGCACGCTGGGCGTCCGCCACCGTCCGCCCGCACGGGACGACAGAGAAGCGGTCGCCGCCCTCAGGGACGCCATCGCCGCCGCCCTGCGGACCCCCTCGACCGGGGAGCCGCCCACACCGAAGGGCTGGCCACCCCGCTACACGGCCCGCCGGATCGCCTGGCACGTCCTCGACCACGCATGGGAGATCGAGGACAAGTCGGTCTAGCTGCGACCGCGTGCCCCCTCCCCAATTGGGTGACGAAAGCGGTTGAGATCCGCGCGCTCAGCGGGCCAGAACGCGCCAGCCGCCGGTTCTGGCGCGGAAAGTGGTTGATTTCCCGCGCCTTTCGTCACCCAATTGGTTACCCGACCGAGCCCTCCATGTTGAGCTCGATGAGGCGGGACCACTCGACCGCGTACTCCATGGGCAGCGTGCGGGTGACGGGCTCGATGAAGCCGTTGACGATCATGCTCATGGCCTGCTGCTCCGAGAGGCCCCGGCTCATCAGGTAGAAGAGCTGGTCGTCGCCCACCTTGGAGACGGTCGCCTCGTGGCCGATGCGGGCGTCCTTCTCGCCGATCTCCATGTAGGGGTAGGTGTCCGACCGGCTGTCCTCGTCGAGGATCAGCGCGTCGCAGCGCACGTGGCTCTTCACCCCGTACGCCCCGTCCTCGACCCGCACCAGGCCCCGGTAGGAGGTGCGCCCGCCGTCCTTGGAGATCGACTTCGACACGATGGTCGAGGTGGTCTCGGGGGCGGCGTGGATCATCTTGGCCCCGGCGTCCTGGTGCATCCCTGGGCCGGCGTAGGCCACCGACAGGACCTCGCCCTGAGCCTTGGGGCCGACCAGGTAGACCGAGGGGTACTTCATGGTGAGGCGGCTGCCGATGTTGCCGTCGATCCACTCGACTCGCGCCTCGGCCTCGGCCCGCGCCCGCTTGGTGACCAGGTTGTAGACGTTGGTCGACCAGTTCTGGATGGTCGTGTAGGTGATCTGGGCGCTCGGCTTGGCCACCAGCTCCACCACCGCCGAGTGCAGCGAGTCCGAGGTGTAGACGGGGGCCGAGCAGCCCTCGATGTAGTGGACCTTGGCGCCCTCGTCGGCGATGATCAGCGTCCGCTCGAACTGGCCCATGTTCTCGGCGTTGATCCGGAAGTAGGCCTGCAGCGGCATGGACACCTCGACGCCGGGGGGCACGTAGATGAACGAGCCTCCCGACCAGACCGCCGAGTTGAGGGCGGCGAACTTGTTGTCGCCGGGCGGGATGACTGAGCCGAAGTACTCCTTGAGGACGTCGGGGTGCTCGCGCAGGGCG